>NZ_VTHL01000026.1:0-59097 GCF_008271285.1 Hymenobacter lutimineralis
GGTACTTGGCTTTGCCCTTGCTATGCCCGTTCTTGCGCAGCGCCGTGCTGCCGCACTTACCGCAACAGATGGTGGTTTGAATCATGCCTCAACATAGCAAAAACCACCCTTTAGACCACTGCCAGTTATTTTACACTATATTTTATTTACTGAGCTGCAAGGCTAGCTTTGTGTAATCAGGTACACTAGTCGCGACAGAATATTCCTGCTATCTCACAAATAAATAATCGTCTCATGTTTAACAATACCGTAAGACTTGCAGTACTTTCCGTTGTGGCGGCTACAATATTTTCCAGCTGTGATAAAGAAGAAGTAACTCAAGACAAAGCAGCCAATGAGCAGGCTGAGCTGGAGCAGGCCGTCGCATACGAGCAGATTGCCTTAGCGCTGGCTAAAACATTAGGGGATAATGCCAACGCAAGAGTATTTCTAAAAGCGGAAGCTAACAAAAAGTTCGATGGGGATTACGATGTACTATACAATACCCTGCTTGCAAAAAACTTTGGTATAAAAGAAAAAGCTAACGAGCAGCTACAGGATAAGCCTACGATAGAGTTTTCATCGGTCGAAAATCTTCTGCAGGCCGTACCTAACCTGAATATTGCCATACCAGTGAATATTCAAAAATGGGACGCTGCTCAAGAAAATCCCTTAGTTACCTTTATTCCGGCAGGCTTTAACGAGCGGACAACTAAAAAGCTAAAGGCTTTTGACAGTCAGGGAAATATTCATTGGCTAGATGCTCAGAACGCACCTGCTTTTCCAGTTATTGTGGTAAATGCTAGCGAACGAGCTGAGGTTGATAGGGTTACGAAGAAAACGAAGGTTCATCCTTATCTGATACCGGCTTGTGAGGATCCTAACGACTGCCCCACACCGCCCACACCGCCTACTACGCCTACTACGCCCACTGCGTGCCGGGTGGATAAAAAGATAGAATACCTTGGGGGAATTTGGTTCAAGAAATTAGGTTACTATGAGGCATGGGCTCTTGGAAAGCCAGAAATTACACTCACTATTAAGTCTCCGTTCAAAAGTGATGTTACCCTTAATTCGGGGAATTATGTTGAGCAACGGGATAAAATGGATAATACCTGGTGGGTATTGAATAATGATTTATTTTACTGGGATAACGCAGTTATAAGTAACACTGTAGTTTTCTTCTGGAATGAAGAGGATGGTGGTTTTCAGATGCCCGTAGAATTTAATGTAGGTTATACAGACCCTAATACAAAAACTACAGTAGGTGGGAAAGTCTCTTATACCATTAAGAATGATGATGACAAAATAGGGGCAGGGATTATTCAGCAGGAGTATTGCCCATCAACTGGGTATTATTCCTTAGGATCTGGCGACGCAGAGTTCAGGTTTAAAGCGCGCGGTCGTTAGATAAAGAACATGGAGGCAGCCGGAAGTTCTTTGCTTTCGGCTGCCTGTTTTTATCATGAAACGAAAAATCATTTTCTTACTTGCGGTAGTTTGCAGTGGTAAGCCACCGTTGGCAGCAGTCCGTGCCATACCCACAGCCCGCTGTTTGCCAACCCAGCTGGCCGGTGCGCTGGCCCCAGCCACGGTAGTCCTGAGCGGGTACGTGACGGATGCCACTACCGGCGAGGCCCTGATTGGGGCCGTAGTAGCGGTGGCCGGCCAACCTACGCTCAGTGCGGGCACCAACAGCTACGGCTTTTATTCTCTGCGCGTGCCCGAGGGGCGCATCACGCTGCAGGTGTATTACCTGGGTTACCAGCCGCTCATGCAGGAAGTGGAAGCCAGCACCCTTAGGGGGGCGGTGCGCCTGCAGCTACAGCCCCAGGCGCAGGAGCTGGGCGAGGTGCAGGTAGTAGCGGGCAGGGCCACCGAACTGGACCAGGTAAACCGGCTGACGCTGCGCGGGGCCGAGCTCAAGCAGCTGCCCCGGCTGATGGGGGAGGCCGACGCGGTGAAGGCTGTGCAGCTGCTGCCGGGCGTGCAGACCGGGCGCGAAGGCTCCTCCGACTTGCAGGTGCGGGGCGGCTCTCCCGACCAGAACCTGATTCTGCTGGATGGGGTGCCGGTCTACAATGTGGCGCACCTGCTGGGGTTATTTTCCGTGTTCAACCCCGATGCGGTGCGCACGGTAGATCTGGTAAAGGGCGGCTTCCCGGCCCCGTACGGGGGGCGGCTGTCGTCGGTGGTGGATGTGCAGCTCAAAGAAGGCAACAACCAGCGCTTCGGGGGGGAAGGGGCCGTGGGGCTGATTTCGTCCAAGCTGCTGCTGGAAGGGCCGGTGCGCAGTGAGAAAACGGCTTTCCTGGTGGCTGCCCGCCGCACCTACCTCGATGTGTTTACGGGCCTGGCGGGTCTGCTCTCGGGCCAGGACGTGAGCCGCTACAGCTTCCACGACGTGAACCTGAAGCTCAACCACACCTTCTCCGAGCGGGACCGGGTGTACGTGAGTCTGTACGGGGGACGCGACAAATTCTCGGACCGCCAGCGGTACTCCAATGGCCAGTACGAGGACGAGCAGCGCTTTCGTCTCCAGTGGGGCAACTTCACGGGCGCTGTGCGCTGGAATCACCTGTTTAGTCGGCGCCTGTTCAGCAACCTTACCCTGCTGCACAGCGGCTACCGCTTTGGGCAGAGCACCACCAGTCGCACGGTGGCAGGGGGCCTTCCTTCCCAGCGCCAGACGGATTATCAGTCCCGTATTCGAGACTGGGGCGCCAAGCTGGAGTTTGATTATCTGCTCAGCGAGCGGCAAGCGGTGCGCTTTGGGGCTGCCGCCTATCAACACCACTTTCGACCCGAGTCGGTGCGGCTGCAGGCTGATACCGTGCAGCTGGCGTACAACGCCTTTCCTACAACCACGGCCCGGGAATTCTACGGGTACGCCGACGACCGGATCCGCTTCTCGGCCCGGTGGCAGGCCAGCGTGGGCGTGCATATTTCCGGCTTTCTGGTGAACGACACTTTCTACTCTTCTCTGCAGCCACGCCTGGCAGTCAACTACCTGCCCGCGTCCACGATAAGCCTGCGCGCCTCGTTTGCTACTATGGCCCAGTACCTGCATCTGCTCAGCAACACCACCACTGGTACGCCCACCGACATCTGGGTGCCCGCCACCGATAAGCTGCGGCCCCAGCGCTCCTGGCAGGCTACGCTGGGCGTGGCCAAAACCATGGGGCCGCACTGGGAAGCCACCGCCGATGTGTACTACAAGGAGTTGCGGGACGTGGTGGAGTTTCGGGATGGAGCCGACTTTATCTCGGATTTCCTGCGCTCGGGGCCACAAACGGATTTTGGGGGCTTCGTGTCTCCGCCCTACGAGCAGCGCGTGGCGCGGGGGCGGGGCCGGGCCTACGGTACGGAGTGGCTGCTGCGCAAGCGGCAGGGCCGTACTACCGGCTGGGCAGGCTACACCCTGGCCTGGGCTTGGCGTCAGCTGCCGGGCATTAACTTTGGCCGGGAGTATCCCTACACGTATGACAGCCGGCACAGCGTGGTGCTGGTGGCCAATCATCAGCTCACGCCCCAGCTCAGCCTGGGCGGCAGCTTTCAGTTTCGCACGGGCTATGTAACCACGCTGCCCCTCACGCGCTACCAAGCGTACGTGGAGCCCGGGGAGCGGCCGTACAGCGAAACGCCAGTGGCCGATAATGTGGACCACCTGGGCGAGCGAAACAACTATCGGCTGCCGGCCTATCACCGGCTCGACGTAAGCCTGACGCACACCAAAAAGAAAGCCTGGGGGGAGCGGAGCTGGAACATCTCGGTGTATAATGCCTACAGCCACCGCAACCCCTACTTTCTATACCTGAGCCAGCCGTTTACCAGCTCCGGCACCCGCCTAAACCGCCGCCTGTACCAGATTTCGTTGTTTCCCATACTTCCTTCTCTCAGCTATGGCTTCAAATTTTAAGTGGCTGGGGCTGTCGGCGCTGCTGTTGGGCCTACTGGGCTGCGAGTCGGTAGTAGAGCTGGATATGCCCGCGCAGGCGCCCGTGGTGGTACTCAACAGTGTGCTTAACCCCGACAGCACCATTAAAGTAGCCCTGGGGCGCAGCCAGAGCGCCCTGAGCAATGATACATTTCCGCGGATAAACAACGCCGTAGTGCGCCTCTATGAGAATGGGCGCTACTGTTGCAACCTGCAGCCTGTCGGCGCTGGTCTCTATCGCGCCCCCGAGGCGCCCCAGGCCGGCGCCACTTATCAGCTGGAAGCAAGCGCCCCGGGCCTGCCCTCCGTAACGGCCACTACGGTCGTGCCCGGGGCCCCGCATCTGCTGCAGGTGCGCACCCAGCCCGGTGCCCCGGCTCCCGGGGGCACGTTGCCCACGACCAGCCTATTCTTTAGCTTAGCCGATTCCGTCGGTTCCCCCGATTTCTACTATGTGCAGGCCTACGCCTTGGAATATGTGGCCGGCCGGCGCTACCGTACGCCCGTGGCTTTTTCCTTTCAGCATGGTCTGATCCCCGAGTTTTCGTTGGGCATCCGGTACTTTTTCTCCGACCAGCTGTTCTCGGATCAGGCCGTGCCCCTGGAGTTTAGCCTCGAAATAGCACCCGGCCAGTTGGCTCGCTTCGACGTGGTGCGCGTGAGCCAAGAGTATTTCGAGTACTGCCGCCAACTGGAGCGTCAGCAGCGCAACGATAATCTTTTCGCTGCGCCCGTTAGCGTGCCCGGCAACGTGGCGGGCGGACTGGGCATTCTGGGTGGGGCCGCTACTACTACCTTGCAGGTACGCTGAGCGCGGTCATCTTTATTTCCCCTTTTTTTCGATTCTACACTATGAAACGACTGCTGCTGCTAAATCTGTTTTGCGGGCTGCTGAACCCTGTCTTTGCTCAATCGGGACCCGGTCTGAAGGTGGGCGCTACCTACACCCGCTACGCCGGTCCCAACACCAACAACCTGGATTATCAGGTGGGCGTGCAGGGCGGCCTCACCTACAACCTGCGCCTGAGTCAGGAGGGATTCTTCTCTTTGCAGCCAGAACTGCTTTACACCCAGAAGGGGGCCCGGGTAACGGAGGACGGCCGCCGCTACAGCTCACGCCTGCACTACCTGGATGTGCCTATCCTGGCCCGTATCAACACCGCTGGCTTTGTAGTGGAGGCGGGCCCACAGATTGGGTTTCTCTTAAAGCAAACGGGTAACTACAGCGGTCAGGCCCCTACCTACGCTTATCGGAAGTTGGACCTGGGCTACGTTGCTGGCTTGGGTTACCAGGCGCAACAAGGGTATGTGGCGGGGGTGCGCTACAACGGGGGACTCGCCGATATCTTTGACATGCTAGCCGGTGGTACTGTGAATCCCCACAACAATGGATTTCAGGCGTACTTGGGCTACGTTTTCGGCCAAAAATGAGCGGTTACCCCGGGGTCGACCGGGTTAAATACACCTTCACATTAACAATGTACACGGCGAACCGGCCCCGTTGGCCTCGCACGTGCAAAACGGGTAGGTTTCTTCGGCGGCGCTACCGACGTGACGTATCGGATACCGATAGAGTAGCCTTGTTGACCCCGGTAACCTGTTACCGGCGGCCGGTAAAACAACAGCGGCCCCGGTAACAGGTTACCGGGGCCGCTGTTGTTTTACTGGAAAGCTAGGTTAGCGCTTGGCCAGCTTGTGCACCACGGCGCCTTCGCTGGTGTGCAGCCGCACCGAGTAGAGGCCAGCGGGCAGGCCGCGCAAATCCACTGTTTCGCGAATGGTGCCCTGGGAAGGGCGCAGCGCCAGGGTGCGAACCACCTGGCCTATGTTGTTCAGCAGCTCGGCGCGCAGGGGCGTGGTTTCCCGCAGCCCGCTTACTACCAGGGTGGTAGCCTCGGCCGCCGGGTTGGGGTACAGGGTGCCCTGGTTTTCGCGAATCGAGGGACGGCTGGCCGTTATCACAAATGCCTGGAAGCTGCTGTGGTTGGTGCGGGAGCTGTTGAGGAAGGTATTGGTCGTCAGGTCCAGGTCTTGCTCTACCGAGCGCAGAATCCGATTATTGGCTCCGAAGTAGTGCACCGTGCGGGTTTCAGTGTCCTTTTCCCAGGCTGCATCCTGCCAAATTTCCATGCGGTGCCCTACGTCGTTGCCCAGGTCATCGTACAGAAAGGATTCGCGGGTGTCGTTTACCCAGGCGTTGTTTTCCCGCACCTGCAGGGTTTCGGTCATCGAGCCGTTGGCGGCGTAGGTATAGGTGTAGCGGGCCAGGTCCTGCCAGGCGTTGTTTTTCCACTCCTGCTCCTCGTAGGAAGTCGGCAGTTGCTTTGCCCAATCGGCCCAGACAAAGTTTCTTTCCCGGGTGGTGTTGACCCACTTGCTGCCGTCCCAGTCCTGGTACAGCGCCTCCGTATAGCGGTTGTTACTGATGGTATACACTTCCCGGCTGGCTTTGGCATAGGTGCCGTCGGGCTGCAGGTCTTCCTCCACTACTTCCTGCGGGAGGCCGGCGGCGTTGCGGGTAATGGTGTTCCGGATGCCAATGAGGGGTTTCCAGGCATTTTCTACCCAGGTTTCCAGGAAGAAAGTCTTCAGGTCCCCGTGCGCGTCAAACTCGTAGCGCAGCTGGGAGGCATTGCTCCAGGCGGTACCCGTCCAGGTTTCCGCTTTCAGGGTAGCCGGGCGCCCCAGGTTGTCATAGGTGTAGGTTTGACGCATATCCAGCTCCTTGGTAACCGAGTCGGCGTACACTATCTGCTCGGGGCGGGCCTTGGCATCGTAGGTGAAGGTCGTTTTCTTGGCGTCCGACCATTTCTTGGTTTCTTCATCCCACTGGTACATCACCGATTGGCCGGGGCGATATACGGTGGTTTGCGCCTGAACTGCCTGTCGGGTGTGCCAGGGGGTGCGGCTGGGCAGCTGCACGGTGCTGTGCAAGGAGGCAGGCAGGGCGCGCAGCAGGTAGGCCTGGGCCACCTGCTGGGCAAAAGCTAGGCTGGAGCTGAGCATGCTGACAGCTACCAGTAAAAGGAGTCGAATGTGTTTCATAGCGTGAACTGGGCAGATAGAATGGCTGGACAAAGGTGCCGTCGCAAGCTTGGCTTTTGAGGAGCACCGGGAACAACACAAAGGTCTGCCTGGGGCACAGGGGCCACAATCGCATAATAATGTGGTGAGCCCGCCAAAAAGGTGCTTGCAGCCTGCGGCTGCATAGGGGCTTTATCACATATTATGGCTTTACGTGGGGTACGGAGGCCGGCAAATAAAAAGCCGGCTACCAACTGTGCGTTGGTAGCCGGCCCTGGCGGCGAGGTAGGCTCCCCGCTAGAAAATCACGCGCAGGCTGAGGGCCGCGTCATTATACACGCCCACGTTACCATCAAATACTTCGAAGAACGGCTTGTAGTCGACGCCCAGCACGAAGGGCAGATCGGGCATCTTTATACTCCAGGCCCAAGATCAGATCGGCGCCCAGTGCCACGTAGCGGGTATCATCTTCGTAGTACTGCGTGTAGTAGTAGGTGCGCCCCTTTTTCTGATAGTACCGCACTTCGCGGTAGTAGTAGCTGCCCCGGTAGGCGCCTGCGTGGGCCCCGGCCCCATAGTAGTAGGCCAGGCCTTTGATGTCCTTGATGGAATTTTGCTTTTCCAGCAAGACCGTGAGCCGGGCGCCCCGGGCCTTGTACTCGGTTGTTAGCAGGCCCTCCACGGCCACGCCGTTTTTGCCGCTGAGGAAATGCTTGACGGTGAGCCCGGAGGAGTAGCCGCCGGCGCGCAGCCCGATGCCGGTACCGTAACTGGTGCTGGCACTGCTCGTACTTTTTTTCTGGGCCCAGGCGCTGGTGCCGGCCATCAGCACCACCAACAAGGTAACCAACCAACTCTTTTTCATGCGTACTGCGAAAAGGAAACAAACAAGTGAACCGTAAAGGTAGCACCAGAAGCTTCAACCCCGGAGCAGCGGCCTACCCGTCGGAGCGGATGCCGGCCGCAATTTCATCGGATAAGTACACGCGGGTACCGCCCCCATCCTGGCCGGCCGCCCCCAGCATAGCCCGGGCCACGGCCTCCGCCGATACTGCCCGGTACTTGCGTAGGGGCCCCAGCAGCAGGGGTTTTACCAACTGCAACATCACCGCGCCCACTTGCTCGCCCAGTCGTTTTTCCGCCCGGTTACCCAACAGCAGAGAAGGCCGGAAGATGTGGATGGCCCGGAACGGGGTCTGTCGCACGGCGTCTTCCATTTCGCCCTTCACCCGGTTGTAGTAGAAGCGCGAATCCGCGTCGGCCCCCATGGCCGAAACGACCATCAGCTGGGCCGCGAAGTTGCCCGCCGTGAGAGCCGCCAGCTTCACCACGTAGAGGTAGTCGACGGCGTAAAAGGCTTCTTTGGAGCCCGCCTGCCGGATAGTCGTGCCCAGGCAGCAGTACACGTCGTCGGCAATGAGCTTGAGGCGCTGCTCTTCCAGGTGGTCGAAGTCTACCACGCGCTGCTCCAGCTTGGGATGCACCTGCGGCAGGGCCCGGCGTCCCACCGCAATTACTTTGGAATACCGGTCGCTGGCCAGCAGCAGCGGCAGCAGGTGCTGGCCTACCAGGCCGCTGGCGCCGGCAATAAGGGCAGTTTTGTTCATGGAAGCTGGGATATTCACTGGCATGTTCACGGGGCGAACCGGTTCCGACTTTAGACGGCAACAGTCGGCTATGGGTTGTCTGGCAGTGGATAGACCGGGCAGTCTGTACTCAGATAGGAGTTAGCTGGGTCAGCTTTCGAAAACAGCACCACATAGGTGTGGTTCAGATAGGCCGTCTCGTATGACTCCTGGCGACTTTGGTTGGCAAACGCCGCAAGTGCCGGAAGCTGCATATAGCCGTAGTATAAGTGCCCCTGAAACGTAAAATAGTACCGCGCGCCGTAAGTTGTCATCGAGCGAAAACGGTACACGCTAAGAATACGGCCCGTGGCTACGGCCCCATTGCGCAAAACGTCCTGGGTGGCAGCGTGTTTTTTCAGCGCGTGGTAACCTATATACAGCCATACGCTCACCAGCAGTATTATGCCGGTAATAGAGCCGTTGGCGGAAGAAGAGAGGCGTGAATAATGACGCCAGCTCAGCCAGGCTATAACCAATAGTAGCAAGCCCTCCCCAATTACGGCAAAAGCCCATTCGGCTTCTGTGTACAGCTGCTGGGCCATGGTGTCGCAGGAGCCCAGCAGCTGCGGCAATTCCCAGGTACCATCCATTATTTATCTACTAGCCGCGTGTGGTCGTCGGCGAGCTGCACCAAGCCACGCTTATAGAGCGTGCCCAGGGCCTTCTTGAAGAGCTTTTTGCTGATGCCCAGGCGGCGGTAGATGTCATCGGGCTCACTTTTATCGGAAAGCGGCAGGGTGCCGCCGGCTTTCTGGATGGCCGCCAGCAGCTGCTCCGCCACGTCCAGAGCTTCGTCGAACCCCACTTTCTGCAGGCTCAGGTCCAGCTTGCCATCGGGACGCACGCGGCGCACGTAGCCAGTGTGCACGTCGCCCAGACGCAGGGGCTTAAACACTTCGTTGTGGTAGAGCAGGCCTTGGTGCGTGCCATCCACAATGACTTTGTAGCCCAGGTCGGTTTCTTCGGCCACAAACAAATCGGCCGCGTCGCCTTCCTTGCCGGGGTAGGGCTGGTCGCTCAGAAACCACTCCCACTTGGCCGAGGCCACAATCCGGTCGGTGGTTTCGTCGAGGTACACGAACACGGTGGCCCGCTCCCCCGGGCGCAGGTTGCGCCGCTGGTTGCGGTAGGGCAGCAGCAGATCTTTCTCCAGGCCCCAGTCGAGGTAAGCCCCGGTGGGGGTCACGTCGCGCACGCTCAGGGCCGCAAACTGGCCCACGCGGGCGTAAGGCTCCAGGTTAGTGGCAATCAGGCGGTCCTCGGAGTCGCGGTATACGAACACGCGCACCACGTCGCCCACGCGCGTGCCAGCCGGAATGTATTTGCGGGGCAGGAGCAGGTCACCGTCGTCGGACGTCAGGTACATTCCGAAGTCTACTTCGCGGGCTACTTCCAGGTCGTTGAAATCACCGAGTTGCATGGGGCTGAGTGGGGCTGGGTACCGGCCGGCTGGTTTGCTGCGGCCATGGCCCAAAGGTAAGGGAATTGGTGGGGTAGGGGTTAAGCGGCCGCCCTCGGCGTGGGGTGGGCGCCGCTTTTCATAGCCCTACTGGTACTGCGTAATGCCGGGCTGCCCGAAGGTGAAGTCGCTGAAATCGTAGTAGGGCCGGGCATTCTCGAAGATGCGCAGGCCGTTGCGCGTGTATTGCCCGCGCGGGTAGAAGCCCAGCAGCAGCTGGAAGGTGCGCAGCACGGTGTACTCGTTGCGGAAGCGCAGGCCCACGCCGATGCCCGTGTACGGCTTGTCGTAGAAAGGCAGGTCGCGGCCTGCTTTGGTGTTAAGCCAGGCCGCATCCAGAAAGCCCACCGCCGCCACCCGAAAACCCAGAAAAGAGAAAGGCGTGTACACCGTGGTTTCGTAGTTGATGACGAAGCGGCTGGTGCCGCGCAGCAGGCCGTCGGAGGTGAAGCCGCGCAGGCCCCGGTCCCCTTCAATGGACAGGGGCCGCTCGTCGGGGCGGCGGTTGAGGCCGATGAGGGCGCGGTTCCAGAAAAAGTGCCGCCACTGAAAGTTGCCGGTGTGGTAGAGGCGGGTGAAATACAGGATTTCGCTGCTGGCCAGGCCCTGCTGCCAGTCGTTGCGGCGGCCCTGCACGAAGGAGCTGAACTCCCCACCCACGTACAGATAGCCCCGGCGCGGGTGGTAGCCGGCCCCCGCCAGGTGCACGCCCACGTAGCGGCGGTTGCCGGTGCCGTTGAATTCGTAGCCCGTGGTCAGGCTGGCCTGGGAACCCGTGGGAATGTCCTCGGTGCGGCCAAAGCCGAATAAGTAGGTATCCTTATAATACCGGCGTACGCTGTAGCCCACGGTGCCCAGCACCAGCTGGTTGTTCACCTGAGTTGGTAAGTACGACTTAGCGTAGGTAGTGCGCAGGTAGCGGCCCGAAACAATCAGGCGACCGGGGTTTTCGTAGCCCAGGTCGTAGCTTTTTAGGGGCAGGGAGCGGCCCAGCCAGGCATCCTGCACATTGTACTGCACCGGCTTAAACACGTAAGGGTCTTCCGGGCTGCCCACCCCGCTCACGGCCTCCAGCCGGTCGAAGAAGTCGTAGCCCAGGGCCCCGGCGTACTTGGTGGTGATGGAGTAAAAGTCGCGGGAAAACCGGATGCTGCCCTGGCGGTTGCGGGTTTCGTTGAGGTAGCGCGCCTGCCCGTTCACGAAGTGCCGAAACGGCACCAGGTAGCTACCCTCGTAGCGCCAGGACTGGGCCCCGGGGTTTTCATCCACGCTGCGCCCGTACTCGTAGCGGTTGCGAAACTGGTGGCCCTGCCCCAGGAAGTTCACGTCGCGCAGGCCAATGACGCCGGCCTTCACGTCGCGCAGCTGCACCGAGCCGCTGAGGCTGAACACGTCCTTGGTCACGACTTCAATATCGACACTGTCGCGGGAGCTGGTTTGCTCGTTCACGAACACGCGGGCATCCAGCAGCTCCGCCGTCTGGCGCAGCAAACGCTCCGACTCGGACAGGGCCTGGGGCTCCAGCTCGTCGCCGCGCCGGAACAGCAGCACCTGGCGCACCCGGGCCCGGGAAGTTTTCATGTGCAGGGCATTGCCGCCTTTTTCTAGGATGTTGCGCGGCATCCGGCCCGGGTCGTTGATGCGGTAGCCAAAGGCATCGAGGGTGCGGATGTTGATGCGCCGCACGATTTTGTAGTTGTGCCGGTCGTACTGCCGGTTCAGCAGCTCGGCGTCGAGCCCGGCCTTTTCTTCCCGGCGCTCCGTGAAGTTGAAGATGGCCGCCGCCGCTTTGCCGGCAATGGTCTTGCGCTTGGTATAGGCCTTCAGCTGGGTTAAGAACTGCTCCTGGTCGAAGCGGCGGCGCAGGGAGTCGGCCTTGGTTTCGCCGATGGTGTCGGGGGCGGCGCTGGGTACGGGCTGCTGGGCGGCGGCCGGCAGCGCCAGGCCCAGCACCAGCAAGAATACCCCAATCAACGTCCCGTAGCTCATAGTCATTCCGCAGCCTTCCGGGCAAGATACAGCCTGTGGCGCTTTGATGCATAGTTCCTGGCGGACCACTGCCCGGGACAAGTCGGGTCGGCAACTAGCCTGATTGGCAGCCACCGGCAGTTTGGCGGGCAAAGTATCCGGTAAAGTTGCGGTCTGTTGCGGAACGATTCTAATGAAATTAGTCTTATAAACTATTGTGTGGTGAAGCGCAAGCTGCTATTTTTAAGCCCAGAAACCAGTCCGAATGAACGAGCGAATTCAGGAAAAGCTAAGTATTTTGGCAGATGCCGCGAAGTACGATGTTTCGTGCTCCAGCAGCGGCGGCAAGCGTAAAAACGTGGACAAGGGCTTAGGCAACGCCGAAGGCATGGGCATCTGCCACAGCTACACCGAAGACGGGCGCTGCGTGTCCCTGCTCAAGATCCTGCTCACCAACCACTGCATTTTCGACTGCGCCTATTGCGTGTCGCGCCGCTCCAACGACCAGAAGCGCGCCGCCTTCACGGTGGAGGAAGTGGTGGATCTGACCATGAACTTCTACCGCCGCAACTACATCGAAGGCCTGTTTTTGAGCAGCGGCATCTTCTCCTCGCCCGACTATACCATGGAGCGGCTGGTGCGCATCATCAAAAAGCTGCGCACGGAGCACAAGTTCAACGGCTACATCCACGTGAAAGCCATTCCCGGCGCTTCGGAGGAGCTGATTCAGGAAGCCGGCCTGTACGCCGACCGGCTGAGCGTGAACATTGAGCTGCCTTCGGAAATGGCGTTGACGACGCTGGCGCCCGAGAAGAACTACCAGGAAATTCTGACGCCGATGGCCCAGATCCGGGACGGCATCATTCAGAATAAGGAAGAAAAGTCTCTGTTCAAGAAAGTACCCCAGTTTGCCACGGCTGGCCAAAGCACCCAGCTTATCGTGGGCGCATCGGCCGAAAACGACCTGCAAATCATCAACCTCTCGGACTCGCTCTACAAGGGTTACGGTCTTAAGCGCGTGTACTACTCCGGCTACATTCCCGTGACGGATGATGCCCGCCTGCCCCAGGTCACGCAGCCTCCGCTTATTCGGGAGCACCGCCTGTACCAAACCGATTGGCTGATGCGCTTCTACGGCTTCCAGGCCGACGAAATCCTGGACCCTGCGCATCCCTACCTGGATCTGGAGGTAGACCCCAAGCTGGCCTGGGCCCTGCGCAACCGCCACGTGTTTCCGGTGGATGTGAATACGGCCGACTACGAAATGATTCTGCGCATTCCTGGCGTCGGGGCGCGCTCGGCCAAGCGCATTGTGGCCGCGCGCCGCTTTGCGCCCCTCACCCTGGACCACCTGCACAAGTTTGGGGTGGTGCTGAAGCGGGCCAAGTTCTTTCTCACGTGCCGGGGCCAGGCCCTGGAGCGGCGGGAGCTGGACGAGCAGGCCATCCGGCGGCAGATACTGTTTGGGGCCGGCTCCGTCCGCTCGGCCCTGGTCACCCAGCAACTCGACTTGTTCGCGCAGGCTTCTTAAGGCTATTGCATCCTACCAACAGCCATTCAACCAGAAACAGCCACTTACAACGCCCGCTTCCCATGACCATTACCCACCGCGCCGCCGACGCGTCGGCCGCTCCCAAATCAGAAAAAGTTGCTCGTCTGGCCTGCTGCTGCAAGCTCTCCGACCTGCTCCCGCTGGTACGGCAAATGCACCAGCAGGCCGCCCGCGCCAACGCGGCCCGGCAGGAGCAGCAGGCAGCCTAGGTTTGCTGAGGGCGGGGCGTAACCTTTGCGTCCCCGCCTTGGTAGGCTGACTATGGCCTTTCCCCTGGAGCACCACGACATCCGTACCAATGGCGTCACCCTGCACGTAGCGCAGTGTGGCCCTGCAAACGGGCCACTGGTGGTGCTGCTGCACGGGTTTCCGGAGTTCTGGTACAGTTGGCGCCACCAGATTATGGAGCTGGCCGCCGCGGGCTACCGCGTGTGGGTGCCCGATCAGCGCGGCTACAACCGCAGTGAGAAGCCGGCGGGCATCAGTGCCTACCAGTTGAAGCAGTTGGGTGCTGATGTCCTGGGGCTGCTGGATGCGGCCGGCGTTGCGCAGGCCGCCGTGGTGGGCCACGACTGGGGCGGTATTGTAGCGTGGTGGCTGGCCGTCTGGCACCCCGAGCGTATTTCCCGGGCCGCTATTCTCAATGTTCCGCACCCGGCCGTGCTGGGGCAGGCTGCGCGGAAGGTGCCGCGGCAGCTGCTAAAAAGCTGGTATGTGTTCTTCTTTCAATTGCCCTGGCTGCCCGAGTGGCTTTTCCGGCGCCGGCAGTTCCGCTTCGGGCGAGGCGTCCTGCGGGGCACCAGCCGCGCGGGTACTTTTTCTAGCGAAGATCTGGTACGCTACGTAGCTGCCTGGAATCAGCCCGGGGCCCTTACTAGCATGATTAACTGGTACCGGGCGGGGCTGTGCCAGCCAAGCCGCACGGGCCGGGTAAGCATTCCGCTACTCTTGCTCTGGGGCAAGCAGGATGCCTTCCTGGAGCCGAGGCTGGCGGCATTCAGTCTGCAGCAGTGCGCCCAGGGCCAGCTCGTGTATTTTGAGCAGGCTACGCACTGGCTGCACCAGGAAGAGCCAGCCGCCGTAAACCGCCACCTGCTGGATTTTCTGCGCCTTGGCTTGCCTGTTTCCTTTCCCATATAAACTTCGCTGCGTGTCTCAGTCTTTGCCTTTGCGCCGCCCAGCCGCCAGCGTGGGCCCTGCCGCTACCCGCCGCCCCGGGGTGCCGGAGCTACGGCAGGCCCCGCTTGATTACACCTACGACGGGTCGTTTGAAGGGCTGCTGACGGTGCTCTTCACCATTTATGAGCGCAAAGCTGCCCCCAACAGCATTCAGGCCCACGGTGCCATGCAGGGCGGTTTGTTTGCCCAGCCCGTGGCCGTAGCTACCGATGAGACCCTGTCGGCGCGGGTGTGGAAGAACCTGCTGCGCTACCTGGATAAAGATGCCCGTACGCGGCTGTTTCACGTGTTCCTGAGCGAGGCCCCCGACCGGGAGCTGCTCATCTTTCGCTACGCCGACCTGGCCATGCGCACCGGGCGCGACATCTCCGAAAACTACGCCGACGACAACGTGCGCCGCGTGCAGCGCCTGGCCCAGCAGATGTACCGCGAAAAGCACCGCATGGAAGCCTTCGTGCGGTTCGAGAAAACCCAGGACGGCCTGTTCCACGCCACCATCGAGCCCGATTTTGACGTGCTGCCGCTGATTGCCGCGCACTTTACCAAGCGCTACGCCGACCAGCGCTGGCTGATCTACGACCGGCGCCGCCGCTACGGCCTGTACTATGACCTGCACCAGACCGATGTAGTGGAGTTCGACTCGGCCACGCCCCGGCACAGCAGCGCCGTGTCGGCCACGGTACTGGACGAGCGGGAACCCCTTTTCCAGGTGCTGTGGCAGGCCTACTTCGACCACGTAAACATACCCGAGCGCAAAAACCTGAAGCTGCACCGGCGGCACATGCCCTTGCGCTACTGGCGCTACCTCAGCGAAAAGCAACCCCGGGAGCAGCGCTTTGCGGCTATCCGCAACAAGCGCCCGGTGCAGTCACCGACCACCGCGTCTTTGCCATCAACTACGCCCGACGGAAACGAAAAGGACTAGCTTGCGGTATCTTTCTACCCTAGCTACTTATCGAAGTTTTTATGGGCGTAACGCTTGTTTTTGGAGCCGCGGGCCAGTTGGGACAATGCCTGCAGCAGCTGGGTCGGGAGCGGCAGCTGACGAACCTGATCTTTCTGCCCAGGACCCAGGCCAACATCCTGGATGAGGCCGCGCTGCAAAGCGTCTTTACGCAGTATCGGCCCACGTACCTCATCAACTGCGCCGCGTACACGGCCGTAGATAAAGCCGAGGAAGAAGCCGACACGGCCCGGCGCGTGAACCGGGACGGCGTGGAAAATCTGGCCCGCCTGTGCGGGGAGTTTGGCACCACGCTGCTGCACGTTTCCACCGATTTCGTGTTTGCCGGCACGGGCAACCAACCCCTCATTGAAACCGACGAAGCTGCGCCCATCAGCGTGTACGGCCGCACCAAGCTGGAAGGCGAGCAGGTGATTCCGGCCCACACTGGCCAGTACTTCATCCTGCGCACCAGCTGGCTGTATTCCCGGTACGCCGGCAACTTCGTGAAAACCATGCTGCGCCTGGGGCAGGAGCGAAGCGAAGTACGCGTCATCTGGGACCAGCTGGGTACTCCTACCTACGCCCTCGACCTGGCAGACTGCCTGCTGCATATCATCGACAGCGGAAGCACGGCCTATGGACTTTATCACTATAGCAACGAGGGCGTGGCTTCCTGGTACGATTTGGCGGTGGCCGTTTTCGAGCTGAGCGGTCTGCCCACCCGGGTGGTGCCTATTCGCACGGCCGAGTATCCTACCAGCGCTACGCGGCCTACGTTTTCAGTGCTCGACAAAACCAACGTGAAAGCGGCTCTGGGGCTGGCCATTCCGCACTGGCGGGAAAGCCTGAAAGCCTGCCTGCGCCAGTTGGCGTAAGAACTGCCACCTGATCATCCGGGGCCCCGCCCAGCCGCTTTGTTGTTGCTGGGCGGGGCTTTTTTGTGTGCGCGCCAAACAGGGAAACGAGACAGCAGGGCGCTGGATAAATAGGTTTTATGGCCGCCGCTGCCCATTTTACCAGGTATGACTCCAGGAAAAATTGCGTTAGGACGTCCGTTTTATACGCTTGCAACACACGTGTGCCTACAACGAAAACCGGCCTGCTGGCCCGGCGGCGGCGGCTTCGCCGGGCGGGATTTGCGTTTGGCGGAGGTAGCCCATGCGCCATACGCACAAGCCCCGCCGCTCAGAAACCGGCGGGTAGCCCTGCCGCCGCCCAGCTACTGCGCCGGCACAGTGGCTGGTACACGCTGAGAAACTCGAAAAAATGACCTGCGCCGAAAATAAATAAGCCGGGTATCACCGGACGCCAAACAGCCTTCTACTCATCTGCTAAACCCCCACCACGCATGAATCAAACGACTACTACCACCCACTTCTGGCGCCGCTTAGCGGGCCCGCTGCTAACCGGCGCGGTGCTGCTCGCCAGTGCTCTCAGTGCCAATGCCCAGACGCTGGTCTGGGAAGAAAACTTCGACGGCAACGCCATCAATCCAGAAAGCTGGACCTTTGACTTTGGGGACGGCTGCGAGCGGGGGTTATGCGGCTGGGGCAACCAGGAACTGCAGTACTACACCAGCCGCTCCGAAAACGCCCGCGTAGAAAACGGCAGCCTCATCATAGAGGCCCTTAAGGAGAAATTTCAGACCCGCGACTTCACCTCTGCCCGCCTTAAAACGCTGGGGCGCGTGCAGTTCAAATACGGCACCCTAGAAGCCCGCATCAAGACGCCCAACCTGAAAAATGGCTTGTGGCCTGCTTTCTGGCTGCTGGGCGCTACGGGCACCTGGCCTGCCAGCGGCGAAATTGACGTAATGGAAATGGGGTCGAAGGAAGCGTATCCCAGCAACGTGAATAACTGGGCCGGCGGCGCCCTGCACTGGAGCCGCGACGGTAAGCACGAGTACGCGGTGCAAACCTACAAAGGCACCACTAGCCTCGCCGACGAGTACCATGTCTACAAGCTGGTTTGGACGGCCCAGGCCATCAAAATGTACATTGACGGGACGGAGTATTTCTCCAAAGACATTACGCTGGCGGCCAATGCCGACATGGAGGAGTTTCATAAGGCCCAGTTCATTCTGCTGAACATGGCCGTGGGCGGCGTATATACGGGCATCGGCGACGGAGGCGGCATCACGGCCGCACTGCCGGCCAAGATGCAGGTGGATTACGTGCGCCTCTACCAGAACCCCGGCGACGAGCTGTACCTGGGTAAAGACCACGCCTACACCGGCAGCTTCGGCATCTACACCGAGCAGGCCACTATTACCAACAAGCTGACCCTGGGCACCAACGCCGAGCTGTACTACTGGAACAACCTCACCAACATCGAGCCGGCCCCGGCCGCCTACGAAGGCACCGAGGTGCTGGCCGTGCATGCCAATGCCGGCGACTGGTTTGGTATGGGCTTCGACCACGCCCCGCTGAACATGCTCAACTTCGCCGAAAACGGCGCACTTAAGTTTCAGTTCAAGAGCAGCTATAAAGGCCAGTTCAAGGTTGGGGTAAAAAGCGGGCACGGGGAAAGCTGGATCAACTTCCCGGCCAATAGTGCGGCCCAGTACGGGCTGGTGCGCGACGGTGCCTGGCACGAGGTAAGTATTCCGCTCAGCGCCTTCGACCAGCCCAACATGGGCATGCACATCGACCTGGGCTCCATGACCAGCCTGCTGATGTTTGCCGGCGACCCGGCCACCGGCGCGGCCGACTTCTTTTTTGATGATGCCCGGCTAACCGGGGGCGTAGCGGCCAATCCTTCGCCCACGGTGGCTATTACCGCGCCGGCGGCCGAGGCTGTGCTCACGACGCCCGCCAGCATAACCATTACCTCCACAGCCACCGACGAGAATGGCTCGGTGGCAAAAGTGGAGTTCTACCAGGGCACCACCAAGCTGGGCGAAGACACCAGCGCGCCTTATAGCTATACCTTGGCCAGCGCCCCGGCCGGCGTATACACCCTCACGGCTAAAGCCACCGACAACGAAGGCGCCGCGACAACCTCGGCACCGGTGACGGTATACGTGGCCGCGCCCAACAACGCCGCGCCTACCGTGAGCCTGACGACCGACAAAGCCAGCTACCTCACGCCCGCCAGCATCACCCTCACGGCTACCGCTACTGATACTGATGGCTCCATCTATAAGGTAGACTTCTACCAGGGCACCACGCTGCTGGCTACCGACATGACCAGCCCGTACACCTACACCTGGACGGGTGCCGCGGCCGGCACCTACGCCCTCACGGCCAAAGCCACCGACAACGGCGGCGCGGTGAAGACGTCTGCTGCCGTGAGCATCACCGTGGCCGACCCGGTGAAGCCGACGGTGACGCTGACCGGCCCCGTGGCAACCGATAAGTTTACCGGGCCGGCTACCATCACGCTCACGGCCACGGCCGCCGATGCCAACGGTACCATCAGCAAAGTAGAGTTCTATAACGGCGACACTAAACTGGGCGAAGACACCTCGGCACCCTATGCCTATGAGTGGAAAACCGTGGCGGCCGGCACCTACAGCCTCACGGCCCGGGCCACCGACAACGACGGGTACACCACCACGTCGGCGGCCGTGCAAGTGGAGGTGAAGGCCCTGGCCTGTACCGGCACCGCCGCCAGCGGCGACTACAGCTACGAAGTATACAGCCAGGATGGCAGCGTAACTTACGTTTTCCACCCGCTGGGCGCGGTAGCCGGGGGCAACCTGGCGCTGGTCTTCATTCAGGAAGGCGGCGTGGGTGGCTACCCGGGCTACACCATGACGAAAAAGGCCAACGGGGACTTCACTTTCAGCAAGCCCATTGCCAATGACGTAGCTACCAGCTTCTATTTCACCTACCAGGTGGGTGCGGGCGGCCCCGAGCGCAACAGCGCCGACAAGCCCCATGCCTACACGGCCGGCCAGATCTGCAACCCGGATAATAGCTCCCCCACTGTGGCCCTCACTAGCCCGCAGGCCAACGCCACGTTCACGGCCGGAGCCACCATCACGCTCACGGCCACGGCCACTGATACCGATGGTACCATCACCAAAGTGGAGTTCTACCAGAGCGGCACCAAGCTGGGCGAAGACACCACCGCGCCCTATACCTACGACTGGAAAGACGCCGCCGTGGGCCAGTATGACCTCACGGTGAAAGCCACCGACAACGGTGGCAACAGCTCGACCACCAGTGCCGTGCGCATCAACGTGAGCTTGCCCGCGGAGGCCGGCTACTGCGCTACCACCGCCGACTACAGCTTCAAAGCCGAGACCAGCGGCGACGAGGTGACCTTCACCTTCCACCCCCTGGGTGCGGTAGCCGGGGGCACTTTGGCGTTGGTGTTCATTCAGGAAGGCGGCGCGGGTGCTTACCCGGGCTACAACATGACCAAAACAGCCAACGGGGACTTCACCTTCAAGCGCACCATTGCCAGCGGTACGGCCCTGAGCGTGTACTTCACCTACCAGGTAGGGGCCGGCGGCCCCGAGCGCAATTCGGCTGCTACCCCGCACAGCTACGTGGTAGGAGCCAGCTGCGCTACTACTACGGCCAGCAAGCAGCCCACCAGCCTCACGAGCGTAACGGTGCATCCCAACCCCAGCGCCGGGCGCACGGTTATTGCGTTTACTTCGCTAAAAGCCAGTGGCTACACCGCAGAGCTCTACGACCTGAAAGGCTCCCGCCTTCGCCGCATTGGCACGGGTCGTGCGGCGGGCAACCAGCCGGTAGCCCTGAAGCTGAACGCTGCGGAGCTGGCTAACGGCGTGTACCTCATCCGGGTAGTAACCGACACGGAAGCCGTAACCAAACGCCTGGTAATAAGCCGGTAGCGGATCGGTGACATTATAAGCTGAAAAAGCCCTGAGCAAGAATGCTCAGGGCTTTTTTTATGTAGCAGAAGGAGCTCGGAGGAAGCCAGCAGCGGCCCGGCTACCGGCCGTACCAGCGGTTTATCAGGTAAGCCGCCGCCACAAAGGCCAGGCCCAGCCCGCACACGCCCCACCAGTGGAAATGCGCCCAGGCCTGCCCGCCCAGGAAAGAGCCCAGCGAGGCCCCGATAAAGCAGGCCGTCATATACACCGTGTTGAGGCGGCTGCGAGCCTCGGGCAGCAAAGAGAAAATGCGGGCCTGGTTGGAAATGTGCGCCATCTGCTGGCCTACATCCAGTACCAGCACACCCAGCACCAGCACGCCCAGGTACTGCCCGCCAAAAGCCAGCACCACGTAGGCGCCCATAAACAAGAGCACGCCCAGGTTCAGGGCGTAGTCGGGCCCTTTGCGGTCGGCCGATTTGCCGGCAAAGGAAGCGGCAAAGGCGCCGCTGGCCCCAATGAGGCCAAACAAGCCGGCTACTTCGCTGCCGTAGCGGTAGGCAGGGCTTTCCAGGAAAAACACGAGCGTCGTCCAGAAGGCGCTGAAGCCGGCAAACAAGCACAACCCCACCAGGGCCGAGCGGCGCAGCACCGGCAAATCACCAATAAGGGTGCCCAGGGAACGAAGCAGGCTGCCGTAGCTGCCCGGGAAATGTGGCTGATTGCGCGGGAGCATACGGGCCAGCACCGCCGTGAGGACTACCATCACGGCGGCGCCTACCCAAAACATGCTGCGCCAGCCGAAGTGGGCGCCCACGTAGCCGCTGATGGTGCGGGAAAGCAGCACGCCAATCAGCAGGCCGCTCATGATGCGGCCCACCACGCGGCCCCGCTCTTCCTCACTGGCCAGCGAAGCCGCCATGGGTATCAGCAGCTGCGGCACCGCCGAAAACAGCCCGATCAGCAAGCTGGTGCCCACCAGCATAAGGAACGTGGGCGCGAAGGCGGCACCCGCCATGCACACCGCCGCGCACAGCAGCAGCCCCAGAATCAGGCTTTTTCGCTCGCGCTTATCCCCGAGCGGCACCACAAACAGCAGCCCCAGCGTGTAGCCCACCTGCGTGGTGGTAGCTACCAGGCTGGCCCGGCTTTCGGTAAGGCGGAAGTCACGGGCAATTTCGGCCAGCAGGGGCTGGTTGTAGTAGATGTTAGCCACCACCAGCCCGCAGGTCACGGCCATCAGCCAAACCAAGCTGGGCGCGAGTGGGGGACTTGTAGGAGGCGGAAGCTTTTCGGCGGGGGCAGAAGCCGCCGCAGGAACAGAAGAAAGCATAAGCAGATACTGTCGGCCGCCGCAGCATAGCGGCGGGCCAAACAGCCCCTACTAACCGATTCCGGCGCCGAAGGTTGCAGTCGGCGGTAGTAGCCGGAGCCGCTTAGCCCACCACGCACTGCTTTTTGTACAGGCCCGGCGTGATGCCCTCGTACTGCTTAAAGAGCTTCTGGAAGTAGGCCGTGTTGTTGAAGCCCGCCCGGAAGCATACGTCGGCCACGGTGGCGACGGGGTTGCGCAGCAGGCGCTTGGCCTCAGCCAGCCGCTCCTGAATGATGTACTCCACCGGCGTGAGGCCCAGCTCCCGCTTGAATACCCGGAAGAACGTGGCTTTGCTCATGCAGGCCAGCTCCGAGAGTTTCTCCACAGTAATCTGCTCGGTGAGGTGCTGCTTGATGTACTGCACCACGGCCGCAAACCGGTGAGAGGTGGCGTGCCGCTGGTAGTTCTGAAACAGCAGCTGCCGGGCCTGGGTCTGCATTAGGCGCACCAGCATTTCCTGGATGGTGAAGTTGGCCAGCACATCCTTTACCCGGCCGGTATCGTGGGAAAGCTGCACCAGGCGCTCCAGGGTGCCGGTGAGCTCGGGCGTGTTCCGGAAGTGAGCGTGGTCGGTGGTATCGAGGTGCCAGGGCAGGTGGGCCTCGGCGCGGGGTTGCTCCTCGTTCAGCAAATCCACCGTCTGCCGGATGGTATCCGTGGGAATAGCCACGGCCAGGCACTGGGTAGGGTGTTCCTCATCGGCCTCCGGGAAGTCAATCACCATGGTCTCGTTTTCACCTACCACTACCGACTCCCCGGGCAGGTACTCGAAGGCGGGGCGGCCGGGCAGGTGCATTACCTTTTTGCCGCGCAGCATGGTCGTCAGCACCACGTGGCCCATGCTCAGCGGGACCTGATGAGCCTGGCGGTGGGTTTCGAACACGTTCAGCTCAAAGGCCTCCAGCGAATACACCGTGCGGTTTTCAACCAACGACGTGAGCTGCTGGGGCGCGCGCAGCGCGATGGGAGCGGGCAGATGAGGGTTTGGCATGAGGCTTTAGCTAAACAAACCAGGATGACAACGGGAAGTCGAACTACAAGATAGTGAGTCCTCACTAAGTAGGCTATAGCTGAACTGTGGCCTCGGCGAGAAGTTGCGACGATAGGCGGCTTTTGTGAGACGATACTACACCTGTTTCGGCCCCCGAAGGCCCTAGCTTGGACTATCCCAAAACTCCTCTAATTCCACGCAGTATGGAAACCCTCGAAAAACCCACCACGCTCGTTGCTCGTCCCCAGTTTAAGCCGCACTACGATAACTTCATCGGCGGCAAATGGGTGGCCCCGGTCAAGGGCCAGTACTTCGACAATATTTCGCCCATCGATGGCAAGGTCTTCACCAAGGTAGCCCGCAGCACCAAGGAAGACATTGAGCTGGCCCTCGACGCGGCCCACGCGGCCTTCGAGACCTACGGCAAAACCTCCGCTACGGAGCGCAGCAACCTGCTCAATAAGATTGCCAACATCATCGAGGAAAACCTGCCCCACCTGGCCGCCGTGGAGTGCGTGGAAAATGGTAAGCCCATCCGCGAAACTACCCTGGCCGATTTGCCCTTGGTCGTGGACCACTTCCGCTACTTCGCCAGCGTAATTCGGGCCGAGGAAGGCAACGTAACCGAGCTGAACTCGACAACGGTATCGATGAACATCAACGAGCCGCTGGGCGTGATTGGGCAGATCATTCCCTGGAACTTCCCGCTGCTGATGGCGACCTGGAAGTTGGCCCCGGCCCTGGCTGCTGGCTGCACCGTGGTAATGAAGCCCGCCGAGCAAACGCCCTCCAGCATTATGGTGCTGATGGAGCTGCTCCAGGACGTGCTGCCCGCCGGCGTGGTAAACGTAGTAAACGGCTTCGGGCTGGAAGCCGGCAAGCCACTGGCCTCGTCCCCGCGCATCCAGAAGGCTTCCTTCACCGGCGAAACCACTACCGGCCGCCTCATCATGCAGTACGCCGCCGAAAACCTGATTCCCGTGACCATGGAGCTGGGTGGCAAGTCGCCGAACATCTTCTTCAAGAGCGTGCTGGACGCCGACGACGACTTCCTCGACAAAGCCGTTGAAGGCGCCGTGATGTTTGCCCTGAACCAGGGCGAAATCTGCACCTGCCCCTCGCGCATGCTGGTGCACGAAGACATCTACGACGAGTTCATGGAGCGCGTCATTGCCCGCGTGAAGGCCATTAAGCTGGGCAACCCCCTGGATATGGAAACCATGATGGGCGCCCAGGCCAGCAACGACCAGTTCGAGAAAATCCTGAGCTACCTGGAAATCGGCAAGGCCGAAGGGGCCGAGGTACTCACCGGCGGCGAGGCCTATTCCCAGGAAGATGGCGCCCTGGCCGAGGGCTATTACATTCAGCCCACCATCTTCCGGGGCCACAATAAGATGCGCATCTTCCAGGAAGAAATTTTTGGCCCGGTGGTGTCCGTGACGACGTTTAAAACCACTGAAGAAGCCATTGAGCTGGCCAACGACACGCTCTACGGCCTGGGTGCCGGCGTCTGGACGCGCGACGCCCACGAGCTGTACCAGGTGCCCCGCGCCATTCAGGCCGGCCGCGTGTGGGTGAACTGCTACCACGACTACCCCGCCGGCGCCCCCTTCGGTGGCTACAAGTCCTCGGGCTTCGGCCGCGAAAACCACAAGATGATGCTGGCCCACTACCGCCAGAACAAGAACATGCTCATCAGCTACAGCCAGCAGAAGCTGGGGTTCTTTTAGGGCTAACTCTTAATCTTTGGTCATCCTGAGCAGAGCGAAGGACCTTAGCACGTCAGGACAGCTTGCTCCAGCATGATCCAAGCGTGAGAAGGTCCTTCGTCGCCGCTTGATGCGCGGCATGCCCAGAATGACAGGTTTTTTCTTCTTTATATCTCGCTGCATGCCTACTCCCCGCGTCCTCGTAACCCCTGCTGCCGAAGCTACCATTGATGTGCTGCGCGACGAGCACGGCCCACTCATGTTCCACCAGAGTGGGGGCTGCTGCGACGGGTCTTCGCCCATGTGCTTTGCCAAAAGCGAGTTTCGGGTGGGCACCAACGACGTGTGGCTGGGCCAGATTCATGGCTGCGACTTTTTCATGAGTGCCGCTCAGTTTGAATACTGGAAGCACACCCAGCTCACGGTAGATGTGGTAAAGGGCCGCGGCGCCAGCTTTTCCTTGGAAATTCCGCTGGGCGTACGCTTCCTGATTCGCTCCCGCCTGTTTACCGAGGAAGAAGAGCAAAACATGGCTCCCGTGTACGATGGAGAAGAATACCTGGAGCACGTGGTGGAGTAAGAAAAGGCAACCTGCCTAAACACAAAATGCCCCGTTGGCTAAGCCAGCGGGGCATTCTTGGTATATAGCGAAGCGCAACGAGCTATTTCACGCGCACCGGCAGGCCTTCGAGCTGGGCGTAGCTCAGCTTCCAGGCGTTTTTGGCGTTCTTCTTCCAGAGCAGGATGAAGTTGCCTTCGCCAATGCCGCGGGGCTGGGTGCGGTCCTCGGGCACTACTTCCACCTCAAAGGTACCGGCCTCGTAGGCCGTGGCGGCGTCGTTGCCGGAGCTTACGGGGCTTAGCTTGAGGTCGTTGATGGTGCCCACGGTTTCGCGGATCCACTTATCCGACACTTCCGACTTGCCGCTGAAGTGCGACTCGCCTTGCAGGTACTGCACATCATCAGCCAGCAGCGTATCCAGTTGGGTGGTGTTGCGGCTGTTCCAGGCGCCAATAAACTGCTGGTTGAGGGCGTGTACATCGACGGCCGCGGCGGTGTCTTCTTTCTTGGTTTGGGTGCAGGCGCTCAGCAAAGCAAAACCGAGGCCTGCCAGGAGGGAGTAACGCATGAGAACAGGGTGTTGGTGAGGGAGAAAGGGAGAGAAAAGAACCAGAAAACCCAGGCCCGCAGGCCTGGGTTTGGAAACAGAAAGACTCGGGAGCAATTACCAGCTCTTGCGACGAACCTGCGAATCGGGATAAGCCGAGTCACGGTCACCGTAGGAGTCGTTGGGCAGGTAGGCAAGGCCGCTGGCGCTGGTACCATACGGTACGGGGTTGCCGTTGGCATCATACAGCATAGCAGCACCTACGCCGGCACCGGCAGCCAGGGCCATGGGAGCAGCGGCCGAAGTTTTGGTAGCTACCGTGGTGGTTTTAGCTTGGTTGGCGCGGGCTACGCTGGCCCGGTAAGCAGCGCGGTCGGCGGCGGCCCGGTTGGCAGCGGCTACGCGGGCGGCTTCGGCCTTGCGCTTGTTGTCGACGCGCTTCCCAATTACGTAGCCTACGCCGGCACCGGCGGCGCCACCTACTGCACCCCCTACAACCCGGTTGCGCTTATGAATAATAGCGCCGGCTGCGGCCCCACCCAGGCCACCAATGATGGCGCCTTTGGCTTGTGGGCTTACTTTCTTTTTATCCTGGGCGTGGGCAAACTCACCGAAAACCGAGGTGAAGAGTATGACGAGGGCGAAAATCCAGCTGATCTTTTTCATGATGAAAGACTATTAAGGGTCAGAGGTGTACTTGTTGATTCTGGGAGGGATTTTACAAGCACCATGCCAGTACGGCCCAAGGAAGGGTTGGGTTCCGGGTTTTGCCATTTATATATAATTGTCTTGATATAATGAAAATGGCCACTTACTGCGCTGGAATAGCCACTATTTACGTACAGCGTGGGATGAAGGAGCACTGCCTGCTACGCGTGGAAAAAAGTTTTAGCCTGCCGGGTTTAGGCGTGTTGCTACTGGCCGAAACCATGGTATCGAGGCTAAGTGAGCTGGCCTTGCACAGCGCTCTGGCCGTGCAGCTCCGCTACCCCGATGGGCGCGCGGAGGCTGCCACCGCTACGGTGGAAGAAGTATCCAGGGAAGCCTCCACAACAACAGAAAGCTCAACCACACGGGCGCTACTGCTTACCCACGCCGAAGCTGCGCCCGTGCCGGCCGGTACCGAAGTATGGTGGGCGGGCGAGGAGGCCGCTTGGTAAGCTTACATTTCCGTCACTGTCACCAGCACATCGGTATTGCGGCCGTGGTCGTCGGCGCAGGAGATTTTGAGCGGGCCGGGCTGGGGCCGGAAGAACACCCGTTCGGTAGCCGCGGCGGTCCGCAAAAACTGGTCGTTCACGTACCAGTGCACCTGGCGCACTTCGTTGTCCGTGGTGCAGGAAAGCAGCAGTTGCTGCTGCTCGTGGCGGTTGAGTACGTACTCGGTATTGGCGGCCGGGGAGGTGATGGTAGGCGCCCGCTCGGTGCCGCGCACCAGCTGGCACTGCGGGTTGTGGGGCGGCAGTCGTCGGTACGGAATGCCCTGGCCTTCCTTATACGCCGCCACTTCCGGCAGCAGATTCGGGTACAGCTCCCGCCGGTAGCCCGCCGCCGGGGCGCAGGTACGACAGTACGTAAAGCTCCCATCGGCCGACACGAGGACTTCCCGCACATGCTGGCACCGTAGCCCGTTTGATATACCTGGCAGGAAATAGTCGATAACCTGATTGGGGCAGTTCTCCCCTGGCACCAGCCCGCTTTCGGCGCATACCAGCCGGAAGTCCAGCGTAGCGGGCGGCACAAACCAGTCGTTGGGCGAGTTGTAGGCCAGCGTGTTGAAGAGGTCGAACAGCAACGGCGTGGCCACATCGGCGCCCGTGAGGGCCGGGCTGCCCTGGCCGCTGAAGTTGCCCACCCACACGCCAATGGTGTACTGCCGGTTATAGCCAATGCTCCAGGCGTCGCGGCGGCCGTAGCTGGTGCCGGTTTTCCAGGCAATCTTGGGCAGGCGCATGGAGCTGGCCGCGCCCAGCGGCAGATCGGGGCGAGTAAGCTGGGCCAGAATGTCGGTGGTGAGGAAAGCGGAAGCTTCCGAAAATAGCGCCGTCTTCTGCTTGCTGACTGGGGCAGACACAAGGCTTAGTGGCGCATACTTTCCTGCAGCGGCCAGCGTCACGTAAAGGTTCGTCAATTCTTCCAAGTTGGCCCCGCAGCCACCCAGGATGCTGCTAAGGCCCAGCCGGGCGCGGTTGCGCGTGACGCTCTGAAAGCCGGCCTGGCGGAGCTTATCGGTGAAAGTAGGCACGCCCAGCTGGTTGAGCACGCGCACGGCCGGGATGTTGAGCGAAAAAGCCAGGGCCCGCTCCAGCGTCACTTCGCCGCTGCAGTGCTTGTCAAAGTTCTCGGGGCGGTAGCCCTGGAAGTTGGTGGGCACATCGGGCAGCAAGAGCTTGGGCGTGACGAGGCCGCGGTCCATAGCCAGGGCGTACAGAAAGGGCTTGAGCGTACTGCCGGGGGAGCGGACGGCCTCCACGCCGTCGTTCTGCCCCTGGCTCGCAAAATCCCGGAAATCGGCCGAGCCCACGTAGGCTTCCACCTGCCGGGTGCGGTTGTTCACTACCAGCACGGCCGCCTGCGTGATGCCCAGCTCGTGGAGGCGGCGCACGTAGTTGCGCGTCAGGTCTTCGGCCTTGCTTTGCTTGCTGCGCTGCAGGCTGCTGCGGATGATGGCCTGCCGCGGAAACTGCCGCACCAGCCGGCGCGAAAGGTGGGGAGCCAGCACAGGCGCGGCGTGGCGCTGCACGTCCAGGGGCTCCAGCAGGGCATCTGCCACGTCGTCTTTCGGAAAAAGCCCGGCCGATCCGAAGCGCCGCAGCCACCGGTTGCGCTCCTGAAGCACGGCCGCGTTGTTCTTGCCCAGCACCAGCCCGCGCGGCCGGTTCGGAATGATGGCCAGCGTCACGGTCTGGGCCAGGGAAAGGTAGTCGGGGGGGTGCTGGAAGTACAGCAGGGCCGCCGACTTTACGCCCTCCACGTTGCCGCCGTAGGGCACCAGGTTGAGATAAAGCTGCAGAATCTCGTCTTTGCTGTAGTGGGCCTCCAGCTGGGTGGCGCGCAGCATTTCCAGCAGCTTGTTTGGGAAGGTACGTTCCTTGGGTTCGAGCAGCCGCGCCACCTGCATGGTAATGGTGCTGGCCCCGGTGGTGCGCCCCTTGCCAAACAGGTTGCGCCCGGCAGCCTGCACCAGCGCCACCGGGTTCACCCCAAAGTGCCACCGAAACCACCGGTCTTCCTTCTCGATAATGGCCTTGCGCAGTACGGGCGTAATCTCGCGCAGCTCGGTTTTCATCCGCCACTTCTGGGTAGGGTTGAGGTAGGCGTGCAGCACCGCGCCATCGGCCGCCAGCACCAGGGGCGAGTACTGCGGCGCGGGCGGCAGCGGAAACGCCCAGTCCAGCCCCAACAAGAGCAGCAGCAACAAGCCGAAGCTCGTCAGCAAGCGGTAAACGGGGCGACGTTTCATGCTTTGCAAGGATGCCAAGAGGCGTTATTGTACACGCACCGCTTTTCTATTACGAAACCAAATAGTCAGAACCTCCGGGCGGTCCAGGGTAGTTAGGGAAGGCGGGTAGCCGACGGGGTAGAGCAGCTTGTTGGGCATGGAGCTACCAGCAAGGCTTGATTCTCCCAGCAGCTGCCGCACCTGGACGGGCGACAGGCCAATCAGGCGCCGGGATTGAATCAGGTTTTGCCGCATTGTGTACCGCTCCATCGGGTGCCCGTCCCAGTAGTCGGGGTTGAATTTCTGGTGGGTATAATGCAGAAAAAGCCAGAGAGAACCACCTGCCGCCACTAGCAACAAAGGGGCAAGCGTCAGCCCAATGACCAGCCCCGACGCCAACCGCCGCGGATGGCGGCGGCGCAGAAACGCTAGCAGCAACAGAAACCCCGGGGTACCAATGGCCAGCAGGAGCACGAAAAGGACACCAATCAGTTGCCGGTCATCCTGCATGAGCTAGTAGCGGGTTTAAAGGGTTTAGCTGGAGTTAATTTGCCCACGGTTGGCCTGAAAATAGC
This sequence comes from Hymenobacter lutimineralis, assembly GCF_008271285.1. NCBI lineage: Bacteria > Pseudomonadati > Bacteroidota > Cytophagia > Cytophagales > Hymenobacteraceae > Hymenobacter > Hymenobacter lutimineralis. Next base: position 29,666 of record NZ_VTHL01000026.1, read on the forward strand.
GGAAGGTAGCGGCCTCAACTATCACCCCACGCCAGGGCTATTGTGTTGTTTCGACATGGCAAGATAGGTACTGCCCGCAAGGCTTCAGCAGCGGGTTAGCCGTATATTCGTTCTGTTCTCTATTCCATTGCCGCCGTCATGCCCGTCATCACCGATATTTCCCAGCTCGACCTCACCAAAACCTACACCTATGCCGATTACCTCACGTGGCGGCTGGATGAGTTTGTGGAGTTGATTCGTGGCAAAGTGCGCCGTATGAGCCCCACCCCGCGCGTACGGCACCAATCTATTTCCTTCAACCTGGGAGGAGCAATCAGAACAGCCTTGCGCAGTAAGACCTGCCGGGGCTTCGCCGCGCCGTTTGATGTTCGCCTACTCAAAACCTCCGCCAACGGCGACGCCCAGACGACCACCGTGGTGCAGCCCGACCTCTGCGTAGTTTGCGACCTGGCCAAGCTGGACGAGTACGGCTGCGTGGGTGCGCCCGACTGGATTATCGAAATCCTGAGCCCCGGCAACACCGCCCACGACAGCAAAACCAAGTTCGACCTCTACGAGGAAAACGGTGTGCAGGAGTACTGGATGGTGGACCCCGGCCAGAAAAACGTCATCGTCTACACACTCCAAAACGACCGATACGAGCTGCAAGGTGAGTTCTATCAGCCCGGCCTAATTCCGGTAGCTACCCTGCCCGGCGTGGAAATGGAGTGGGCGGAGGTGTTTGAGGGAATATAGCGTATGGCTGCATAGTCATTACTGGGTTTAAGACTACGGCTGATTTGCTTACCTGGCAAGGAGAGGAATCAGCCGTAGTTTTTCGTGCTGCGTCAAACAGGGTAGCATGATGCTTGGCCGGTCCTCTATCTTTTTCGGAAAGAAGGCCAGGGTGTAAGGCAAACCAGTTTCACATATCGTTAAGCATCTTGCTTGAGGCAGCAGTAATAACTCGAATCAATCTCAAATAACGGAATGGTGCACGACCTTTCCTTGCTCGAATTGAATGGTTAGGACATCAAGATTAATAACCAAAAAACCAGGTGGTGCCCCTAGCTCATAAAACCATTCATCATTCTCGAAAGCAACCACTGGTTTGCCCAGCAATGACGCTACATGGCTTTTGGTAGCGCCGTCGAGTTGGCCGCTATCAAGTAGATTTTCCAGCAATTCATAGCGCTTCGCCGGCTGCGCGGCCCACGCCTGCGGAGTAAATGGCCGGTCTGGGTAGGAGTATGCCACGGCCCCCCAGATACCTATACCCACTGTGAGCAACACCGGCAGCAATAGCACTGTGGTGCCCACGGAAAGCCAAGGCCGGTACCAGCTTGGCCGGAGAAGCCTGGGCCACAGAAAGCGCGAGAGCAGATAAACCGCTCCTACCAACAGAATGGGTAGCCAAGTGAGCAAAAACGTCGACATCGGAGTAACAGTTTACCGCACGCGCACCACGCCGCTGCCGTTGTAGCTGTGGTACTCGGCGTTGTACATGGCATTGGCACTGACGGGGCCGAGCTTGAACGTGCCTTTGCTTACGGCGCGGCAGAGGTAGTAGAACGCCTTGGGCGCGGGCGTGGCGGTGGTGAACAGGTTGATCCGGTCGTCGCGCACGTCGAGGTAGTCGGGTTGGGCGGCGTCGGTGGCCCAGGCCAGGTCGCGCACGGCTCCGATGCGCGGGTTCTCGATTTCCAGGCCGGCGGGCAGCAGGTCGGTGATGGCCACGTTCTTCACTTCCCCGGCTGTTTCGGCCGACTGGATGGTGATTTTGACGACAACCAAATCGTTCTGCTTAAACGACGTACTGCCGACGGGTGACCCGCTGCGGCTAAGGAACTGGCGGCGCACCTGCAGGTAGGCATCTTCCTCGCGCACCTGGCCGGTGGGCGAAATGCCCTCGGTTTCCCAGAAGTAGTATAGGCTGCCTTTGCCGCTGGTGCGCAAGGCCAGCTGGCGGTTGGCCACGTTGCTTACCGTGAGGTCTTTGCCCGAGAAGTTGCCAATAGCCTTGCCATCAGCCAGTAGGCTAGCCACCACAGTGCTGCCGGCGTTTTTCTTCGCCAACTTGCCCAGGGCCAGCAGGGAGAAGGCGCGTTCCTGGGTGTTGAGCCAGCCGGCCTGCTTTACCTGGCGGCTGAGCTGGCGGGCCAGCGTGGTCACCTGCGGGTTGGCCGGGTCGGCGGCAAGCAGGGCGTTCAGCACCAGGGCTTCGTCGCGAATGGGGGAGGAGAAGGCCCCATCGAGCTGGCGGCCGGCAATGCTGGGCGAGGCCCCGAAGCGGGTGGGCACCGTGCTCTGGTAGCCGCGTTGGTTGCCACTCAGGGCGAAGGCCGCCGCCAGCAGGTAGCGCGAGTCCTCAGCCAATTGCGGACGGTTGGCTTTGTAGTAGTTCAGGCCCACGGCGTCGGGCCGGCCGGCCAGGGCTAGCACGTAGAGCGAGTAGGCAATTTCCTTTTTGGCCAGCGTGACGGGCTGAATCACGCCGCCGGTCTGGATGATGTTATAGGTGTCGGTTTCGCGCTTGCGCACCCGGGCCTGCAGGTAGCGCAGCACTCGGTCCAGCACGTTCTTGTTCACGTCGAAGCCGGCTTGCTGGGCTTCCAGCAGGAAGTGCGCGGCGTAGGTGGTGGCCCACCAGTTGTCGTACTCGCCGCCGGGCCAGTAGCTGAGGGAGCCGTTGTACATCTGCTGGGCTTCCACCTTGCGGATGGCTTCCTGCACGTGGTAGTTGGGGTTGAACAGGCCCGCCTTGCCCGCCTTGCCGGTTTTCTGACCCAGCGTGGCGGCCAAATCCCCGTAGTACAGCTGCGGGAAAGCGGCCGACACAGTTTGCTCCAGGCAGCCGTAGGGGTATTGCAACAGGTACCGCAGGTCATTGGAAAACTCCGTCATCGGCGAGCGGCTCACCACCAGCTGGCTCCGCAGGGAGGAAGGCAGGAAGTCGGTTTTCAGATTCAGCTGCTGGGCTGCCCCGCCCGCCACCACGCCACTGCCGGTACGCTTCTGCAGTGGCGAAGCCGGGCGGATGGGTAGCTCGATGGTTTCGGTGAAGGTTTCTTTGCCGGCTTCAAAATAGACTTTGACAGGTGCGCTGCCAATTTGAGACGTAGCGAATACTCGGAATATGACGCGCTTCTCAGCGCCGGGCTGAAGCTGTGCTGCTTTGGCGTCGCTGGAAGGCACTGTCTTGTCACTGATGCCATCATGCACAATTTGCAAGCGAGAATTGAGGGCTTCTTCTTTGTTGCCAAGCAAAATCCCAACTGTCCCATTCATCACCTGCTTCGTCGTATTCGTCAGCGTCACCGGCACGTCAATCGTGTCGCCGGGGCTGAGGAAGCGGGGCAGGGCAGTTGAAATAACCACTGGGTCGGCCACTTTCATGGTGTGCTCGGCCGAGCCGAAGGCGTCGTCTTTGTAAGCCACGGCCATGATGCGGATGGCCCCGCTGAACTGGGGCACCAGCAGCTTGTAGCGCACCTTGCCGCTGGCATCGGCGGTGAGCACGCCGCTCCACTTGGCGAGCAGGCGCACACGGCGGTTGGGCACGGGCGTGGTACGGCGCGAGAGGTCGTAGCCGTCGCCGCCGGTGGAGCTGGAGCCCAGCTCGGGCAGCAGGAAGGGGTACACGTCGTAGGCCTGCACTTCCAGGGCGCGCTTCTGGTAGAAGTAGCCGTAGGGGTCGGGCGTCTGGTAGTCCTTCATCTGCAGAATGCCTTCATCTACCATAGCCAGCGTCACCTGGGCGCCGGGGGCGGTGGTTACCTCAATCAGCTGGGTGGTGCGGGAGCGGCTTTGCGTGGGGGCTTTGATGGCTACCTGCAGGCGGGCGCCGGGCTTTTCTACCGTGAGCGGCACGAAGCCCCGGGCCACCGTCAGCGGCAGGCGGTTGTCCTTGATTTCGCGGATGGCGGTGGCCGTCACGTAGATGTTGGGCACGTGGTTGCCGCGAATTGCCACGTCCACCTTCGCCGATTTCTCGTCGGTGTTCACGTAGAAGTGCTCAAGCACCCGGTCGCGCTCCACCGTGACGAGCACGCGGCCGGGGAAAGGCGTTTTCAGCAGCAGGTGAGCCACATCGCCGGGCTCGTACTTGGGCTTGTCGGCCTCAATGGTCACCTCCCCCTCATTGTTTACCTCGAAGGAGTTGCTCTGGGTGTCGCCGTAGCCGTAGGCGTACACGCGCCGGGCCACGTACGTAACCGCACCCGGCCGGGAAACCCGGATTTCATACTCGCCGGAGTACGTGGGCGAGAAGCCCAGGCCGGCGTCAGAACCCCCGCTGGCTACCGTCACGCTGCGGTTGAGCACCAGCTGCTCGCGCTTCTGCGAGTTGTAGATGTAGCGGCCACCCTGGCGCTCAATCACCGTTTCCCAGAGCAGGCGCACGATGGAGACCCGGGCCTGCGCCGCGGTAGGCTTGCCGGCCGGGGTAAGGGCCGCCAGCTGCACGGCCAGGGGCTTGCCGGTGCTCACCAGATCATCGGCGCTCCGGATACCGAACAGCACCGGCTGGGTCTGCACCTCAAACGTGGCGAGGCGGTTCACGGGGCGGCCGGTTTCGTCGAACACGGTGGTGAAGGCCGCGCCTTCCAGGGTGCCCAGGTCGGTGTAGTCGGGCACTTCGTAGGTGGCGGTGCCGCGGCCGTTGGCGTCGGTGGTGCCCTCGCGGGTGGTTTTCTCGAAGCGGTTGGAAATGGGCGTCGATTCCAAGTCGCCGTAGGCCCCGCGCTGCTTGTCGCCGCTGTTGATGGCGAAGGTGTACTGCTCGTAGCCTTTCGGACTGAAGCTCTTTTCCTTGAGGGAGAATTCCACCTCAAACTTGCGGTCGGCGGCGGGCGGGCCAAACAGGTTCTGGGCCGTAATCAGCGCCGAAACCGTCTGCCCGGGCTTCACCACGGCGCGGTCGGTTTTCACCGTCACCTTCATGCGGTCCGGAATAAACTCTTCCACCGAGAGCTTGCGCGAAGCCAGCAGCACGTCGTTGCCGGTCAGCACTTCCAGGGTGTAGAGGCCCGTCATCACGGCCGGAGGCAGCAGGAAGCGCGCCTCAAAGGAGCCGGCCCCGGATAGTTTCTTCTGTAGGCTGGCGTACTCCTTGCCCGTGGGCAGCAACAGCCGGATTTTCACCGGCAAGCCCTTGGGCGGGGCCTGCCAGTCCTCGGTGCGAATGACAGTATTGGTTTGGATGGTGTCGCCGGGGCGGTACAAATCCCGGTCGCCGTAGAGGAAGGCCTGGTAGCGGGCGGCGTTGCTTTGCAGCCCGCCCACCTCGAAGCGGGAGGTTTCCACGCGGCTGCGGTTCAAATCGAGGAAGGTGAAGTCGGAGCCCTGCTGGGCCATTACCATGCCCAGCTTGAAGCGGCCGTTGGCGGCGGTGCTGTCGAACTTGGCCACTCCGTCACGGTTGGTGATGCCGGTGCCCATCACCTGGTTGTTGGTGCTGATAAAGCGCATTTCCACTCCGCTCAAGGCCTTGGCATTGCGGATGGAGTTGGCAAATACCAGCGTGCTGCCGGCCTTGCCCTGCTTTACAATCAGCCCAATGTCGGACACGGCCACCAGCTTGCTTACCTGCAGCCACTGCCGCTCGGTGTCCTGTACTTTGATGATGTAGAGGCCTTTCAGCCCGCCCGCAAACTCCAGGTCTTTCAGGTTCAGATTCAGTAGCCGCAGCCCCTGGGCTTTGGGGAGGCCCGACACGGTGTAGGTGCGCTCAGTGAGGACGTTGCCCAGATTCTCCACGTCGTAGTACTGGAAGGAGCGGTCCACGTACTCGCCGTCCTCACCTTCCTCCTCGTAGCCTTCGGAGTCTTCGCCATCGTAGTCGGGGTAGCCGTACTGGGTGCCCCCGCGCAAAAGCTGCTGGATGTTGTTGGCGTACACCTTGGCAATGGTCACCTTCACCTGCCCTACCTCGTTGATGCGCACGCCCAGGTTGCGGGAGCCCAGGGCATCGAGATACATGGCCTTCTCGGCGCTGGCGAAGGAAATAGTGGGCCGCTCATCGGAGAAGCTTACCGTCTGGGTGAAGTTCTCGTTCAGGATGCCGCCCAGCCCGCCGCGCAGGCCCTGGCGCAAGCTCACCTGGTAACTTTTGCCTACCTCGAAGCCGCCCTTGAGCCGGAAGCCGTTTTCCAACTCCTCCACCTCGTAGGCCACCTGCGGCGACACCGACAGGGCGCTCTGCAAATCCACCGTGGTGACGGGCTGGTTGGTGAGGATGGTCACCAGCGGGTCGGCCGACTGCATTGTGCCCGTGATGGAGCGCACTTCCAGGGCCTGGGGGTCGGGTACTTCTACCTGCTTTTCGTAGTCGGCCTTGGAGGGCTGGTCGCTGCCCACGGCGTGCAGGCCCTGGGCCAGAGCCACCGTGAGCGGGGAGCCGGGGCGCACCTGCTGGTTGAGGCTCACGCTCACCGTCTGGCCCGGTTCGGTGCTGGCCACCTCGAAAGCCACGGGCTGCCCGTCCTGGGTTACGCGCAGCAAAGGCTTCACGTCGGTGGGCTTCACGGGGTAGTTGAAGGGCAGCTCCACGCGCATCTCGGCGGTGCCGGCAGCCCGCTCCGAGCGGCCCCAAAAGGCCTGGGGCTCCTGCAGCTCCAGGTAGGGCGTGTGAAATTTCTGGCGGTTCTCGGGCAGCTCTACGTTGCGCTTTCCCTCCGGCAGGGCATCCATTTGCAGGGTGGCCTTGAAAGAAGTGCTGGGCCGGAACGGCGTGCTAGGCGAGAAAATCAGCTCCCGGTCGGAGTTCCACTTGAACTTGCCGCGCACGGCGGGCTCGAACTTCACCACCTGCACCGTGTCCCAGCGGTCCTGCAGCTCGGGCGTTACTACGGCATCCGTGAACTGAAATACGAGGTTCTGGTACGGGTCAATTTCCTCGCCGTTCGGGTCTTGTTCGGTATCGGAGCCCAGCTTGGAGCAGGCGCATAGCAAAGCCAGCAGCACCAGCAGCGGCAGGCGAGTAAGGGTTTTCAATAGCATGGATAGGGAAGAGCTTGAATGGAGGCCGGAAGGTATAGAAAAAGGGGACTCGCGCTAGGTTTGTGTAGGTTTAAGTGGGAATAATTACTACTTGACGAGTCCATGAAAATATTGAGCAAGCCCCGTCTAAAACTGATAATTGCGCTTATAATGCTGATCCTTCTTGGATGTGAATCCAAACCAAACGAAAGGTTTACAATTGAGCGCAGTTACAACTATACCATAAGAGCGTCAATAGGAGGCAGCTTTTTCAGTGACAACGGTTCTACTCATTTTGAGTTAAAGCCTAAGTTCTTGAGAAGAAGAAAGTTTCGTCACTTGCCGGCAAAACCAGGAGCAATAATGTATGCCTACTGCCTAACCAGCAAACATAGATTCAATAGGCAGCTAAAGAGAGATGAGGTAGTTTCGGGAGATACCACTGAGGTTGCAGTTACCAAGGCACAGGCGGATAGCCTATTTACTTTAGCCAAAGCGGTGTTCGAGACGGTATCCCTTTCAAATATTGACACAGTCTATGCTGAACCTCCTATTAACAGCTTCCAAACCGATGATACTAGTGGTATAATGCAGTTTGAAGGCAAGTATGGTAATATTGAAATCGAAATAGGTCCTTTGCATTCTTCCAAAAATAGGCAGGCCTTACCGTTCCTCGCGCTATGGGACGGATTTAGAAGATTATTTCTGGTGAAAAGCGAGCAAAAGATGAAGTGATATCTACCCACAGCAGGCGCGAGTTTAACGTAGCGCAGCTTGTGCCTCGCCATGAGGTGGCACTTATAGCTCCATTGCCATAATGCGGCAAAATTGGTAAGACGCGGCTTGAAAGTTGGCGTGGGTGGGCGAGCTGAAAGCTCGCTTCATAGTATGTCACGAGTTACGCTCCGCTAAACTCGCGCCAGTGAGGGGCCAGTTATGCCAGTTTTGGGGTTAGTAGTGATTCTATGCAACACAAACACCACGTTTGAGGAACGGCGGAAAAAGAAGCATCAGATGCGCCGCAGCTCTTCCACCCACACGTCCAGTGGGTCGGCGGCGTGCAGCAGGGGTGACCCCAGCGGCGTAGGCAGCCCGTGGCTTTCCACCAGCGTGGATTCCCAGTGGGTGAGGGTAGCCTCGCGCAATGCCCAGGGCTGATGCCAGAGCCGGCCCCGCCATAAGTCAGCCCCGTGCCGACCGGCCCGTACCGTGTGGCCCGCCGTGTAGAGGTGATACCGCTCCGTGAGGAAATAGGCTAAAGAGCCGGGGCGGGCCAGTGGCAACCGGGCTCCCGGCCGCCAGGAAGCCGTAAACGTAGCCGCTGGTTCGCCGCGGTGCGTACGCGTGGCCGTGGCGTGTAGAACTCCATCGGGCGTACGGGTAAGCTGCATACGGGCGTGCAGGTAGGGCAAGTGAAACAACGTTCGGGCGGCCCACACGCCCAGCGGCTGCGTGGCATCCAATGACAAAAACCAGACGCCCGGCACCCCGTCGAGCGTGGCGTAGGTGCGCACGTTTAACTCGTGCAACGCGCTCAGACCCGGCACGGCCGGCAAGCCCAGTGGTCGGATGTGACTCATGGTAAACGGCACCACGCCCAGCCACGCCTGTCCCTCAAACAAGTCCAGTTCCAGGCGCGGCGGCAGGTAAGGCCGCAACAGTTCCGGTGCTACCGGCCAGTGAGCAAACAGCAGGTTGCTCCAGCGCTGGCGCATCAAGGACCAGCGGGGCGGACGGAGAGCGGGCAGAAAGTCGGACAAGGGAGGAGAGGAGGAAAGAACTACGGACAGGCTGGGCTTACAACCGCGCGCCTGGCAAAAGCTCCCGCGCAGTACCTGGAATGGGTTGTCGAACTATCGAGGAGGTTACCCTGCCTACTTGCTCACTAGGCGGTGTGGACCATAAGCAAAAAACGTCAAGCAGAGTGTTCGGCTCGTCATGCAGAGCGCAGCGAAGCATCCCGCGGGTGTAGTAATCAGATGATGTAGTAATCAGGCTCCCCCCTACAACGGCCGCCAACGAGCGGCTTCGTCTCGGCTTGCTGCGCAGAATGCTCGGCAGGACGTGTTTGCTTACGGTCCACACGGCCTGGACCATGCAGCAGTTACGGGACCTGCGCTGCCGCGACGCCGCAACGCGGCTACACCTTTCGGGCTAATTATTCTGACGGATAAATTAAAAACCCGGGTTTGGGATTGGTGCGGGGCTAGCGGGGGTTCGGTGTAGCAGGAGTGCCGTCTTCGCGCCTAGAAGCCCAAGGCAGTATTCGGCCACGCCATTCTAATCGTAGCGGTAGAACTTGCTTTTGGTGTTGTGGTGAGCATGGCTCTATCAACGAGCAAGCCCGCCATTCCTCTTCTCATGTCGCTTGCAGGCGGAGAAAAAGGAACGGCGGGCACATCACCTGGCTCACCAACCAGTAAAAAGGCTATTGCCTAGAAGCTGAACATGCGCTTGCGACGGCGCAGGGTCTGCTTGCGCTTGCTCACGCGGCTCTTCTCGATGGTCTTCTTGCCAAACAGCGGCAGCTTCGCCGTGAGGGAAGAGGTAGCGGAAGGAGCTTTTTCGGGCGCGGCAGCCTGAGTAGCGTGGAGCGGAGCGGAAGCCAGCAGGGCAACAACGAGGAGGGATGCGAAAGTTTTCATAGCGTATGGAGAAGAAGTGTGAAGCGAAGAAGTGCGCTGGAGTAGTGCGCTGATTACGTCACAATATTACCGCGCATTGTTGGTTAAGTACAATCACATGATGATGTGGCAGGCCCGTCACCCACTACATGGGAAGCCGGTAAAACCGCGTTTGCAGCGCGGGATTCGTGTTTTTAGCAGTGCATTGCAGCCTTCCTTATCACCCATATTGGGTGGCTTAGGGGGTAGAGTGGGTTAGCTGGCGTAAGCACGCTGGCCACGGAATCAGGTTAGCTGCCTGGAATAGAAGCCTGGCGTCGCATTATCAGCCGCTGCTTCGGGCAAGTTGTACCTTGCAGCCATGCTTTCCCACGCCCACGAAATCTTTCTGGAAGTAGCCCGGCAACTGAGCTTTACCAAGGCCGGGCAAACGCTGTTTATGAGCCAGTCGGCGGTGAGCAAGCAAGTGAAAGCCCTGGAGGAACACTACAAAACGGGCCTGTTTGAGCGGCTCGGCAACAGCGTGGCCCTGACGGCCGCCGGGGCGCTGCTGTACCAAAAACTGCTGGCCGCCAAACAGCTGCAGCACGAGCTGCACCAGCAGTTTGCCGCGGTAAGCCCAGGCTTTGCCCCGCAGGTGCGCATGGTTATCGGAGCCAGTACCACCATTTCCCTGTACGTGATACCGCCGGTTCTCTCGGCTTACCTGCAACGCTACCCCGGCACCCAGCTCACGCTCAAAAACCGCAACAGCGAAAACATCCTCAAAGCCCTGCTGGAGCACGAAATCGACCTAGGCATCATCGAGGGGATTCACAAGGTCAGCAACGTGACCTACACGCCCTTGCTCACGGATGAAGTAGTGGCGGTCTGCTCGGCGCGCCACCCCGGGCTGCCGGAAGAGCTGGTAGCCCAGGACTTGTACCACACCCCGCTGGCTTTGCGGGAGCAGGGCTCGGGCACTCTGGCCGTGCTGGAGCAGGCCCTGGCCGAGCAGAACATCAAGCTGACGGACCTGCCGGTGAAAGTGCGGCTGGGCGGCACTGAGGCCCTGAAAAACTTTGTGCGCGTGGATACCTGCCTGGCCTTTCTGCCCCGGCAGGCCGTGATGAAAGAGCTGGCTTCGGGCGAGCTGCGGGAGGTACTTATCCAGGACCTGCGTATGGTGCGCCACTTCGATTTTGTGCAGCGCAAGGGCACCGAAAACAACCTGCCCTACAAAACCTTCGTGCAATTCACCAAGCGGTATTATTCCAAACAGGCATAGCCTATTCCATAAGGCCATTTGCGTTCGGCATACCGAACCGGAAGCTTTGCGTTTCCATTCCCTATGCACATGCAAAGCACCCTCGAAACCATCAGCCGCCTTCATGCCCTGGAGTGTTCGGTATGCCGGGCTACCTATTCCGCCACTGTCCTGCAGCGTACCTCTGCCTGCTGCGCTGCCCCCTTGCTGGCCACCTACGAGCTACACGAACCCCTTAGCCCCGCAGCGGGCATCGACTTACACGAGGGCAGCATGTGGCGCTACCGCCGCTTGCTGCCCTTGCTCGATGAGGCCAACCAGGTAAGCCTGGGCGAAGGGTTTACGCCTCTGCTGCCCCTCACCAGCCTGGCGAGCCGCTACAACCTGGCGGAATTACTGATCAAGGATGAAGGGCAGAACCCTACCGGCTCGTTTAAAGCCCGCGGCCTGAGCATGGCCATTTCCAAAGCCAAAGAGCTGGGCGTAGCAGGCTGTATTATTCCCACGGCCGGCAACGCCGGGGTGGCCATGGCCGCCTATTGCGCCAAGGGCGGCATGCGCGCCGTGGTCGTCATGCCGCGCCACACGCCCCAGGCCTTCAAGGAGGAGTGCTACTGGTATGGGGCCGAAGTACATCTGGTGGATGGCCTGATCAACGACTGCGCCGCCCGCGTGCGGGAACTCAATAGTGCGAACGAGCTGCTCGATGTTTCCACGCTGAAGGAGCCCTACCGGCTGGAAGGCAAAAAGACGATGGGATACGAGCTGGCCGAACAGCTGCGCTGGACGCTGCCCGACGTGCTCTTGTACCCGGCGGGCGGCGGCACCGGCCTGATTGGTATCTGGAAAGCCTTCCGTGAGATGCAAGCCCTGGGCTGGCTGCCCGCTGAGGTGCCGCTGCCGCGCATGGTAGCCGTGCAGGCAACGGCCTGCGCCCCGCTGTGGGCCACGTACACCGGCCAGCAGGCCAACAGCCAGCAGTACGTGGGGCGGCCGACCATTGCCAACGGCCTGGCCGTGCCGCGCCCCCTGGGCGAAGCCCTGATGCTGCAAGTGCTGCGCGAGTCCCGGGGAACAGTAGTGCCCATTGACGACCAGGGGATGCTGACCGGCATGCGCGAGCTGGCTCGCCACGAAGGCTTATTCGTGGCCCCCGAAGGAGGAGCCGTGTGGATGGCTGCCCGCAAGCTGGTGGATGCCGGCTGGATAGGCCGCCACGAGCGGATGCTACTGCTGAACACGGGCTCGGGGCAGAAGTACCTCGAAAATGTGATGGGTCAGGCCTGAGCATACCGGGCAACTGACGTCGGCCGCTTACCTTGCCGCCGCTAATCGTACCCGCTATGTCTGCTCTATCTACTGTACTGCTCCTGCCGGGCCTGGGCAACTCTGGCCCCCAACACTGGCAAACCCATTGGGAGCAGCACTACGGCTACCTGCGCGTAAACCAGCACAACTGGGACCAGCCTGCCTGCCACGACTGGGTGCACACGCTCGACCAAGCCATTGCGGCGGCCGGGCCGGAGGTAGTGGTAGTGGCCCACAGCTTAGGCTGCGCGACGGTAGCTCACTGGGCCGCCACTACGCACCGGACCATCCGGGGTGCCCTGCTGGTTGCCCCCGCCGACGTGGACCGCCCCGACTTCCCACCCGAAGTCACTGGTTTCGCGCCTATGCCACGCACACTGCTGCCGTTTCCGAGCATTGTGGTAGCCAGCATCAACGACGAGTACGTAACGCTGCCGCGGGCCCAAGCATTTGCCGAGGCCTGGGGCAGCCGTTTGGTAAACGTAGGCGCGTTGGGGCATATTAACTCAGCCTCCGATCTGGGCTTATGGCCGCAGGGGCATGCGCTACTGCGGGAGCTGGCCGGGTCCGCGCTACGGAGCTAAATGCCAGCCCGGTTCCGCACCCTTAGCTGCCTACCGGCGCCGGCACCCGCGGATTCATGACCCGAAACCAGAGCGGCGGCAGGGCCGCCAGCAGCATCATGCCGGGGTAGCCGGTGGGCATCTGAGGCGAGGCGGGCTGGTGGCGCAACGTGTGGTAAGGCCGCGAAGCCAGGTAATGATGGTCGGAGTGGCGGGTAAGCTCATAGAGCAGAATGCGGCCCAGGGCATGCTCCGAGTTCCAGGAATGATGGGGCTGCACCCGCTCGTAGGCGCCGCTGGCGGTGCGGCGGCGCTGCAAGCCATAATGCTCCACGTAGTTCACCAGCTGAAATAGCACGGCGGCCACGGCCGCTACGCTCAGCCACGCGAGCAGGCCGGCCCAGCCCAGCACCACGACAATGACCAGGCCCAGCCCCAGCTGCACCACCTGAAACTGGAGTAGCTGGTTGCTTGGCGTCCAGGGCGAGGGGGCGCCGGCTCGATGCAGCCGCGTCGCCTCCAGGTGCCAGGCCGAGCGGAACTCGCCCACCAGAGCCCGGGGCAGGAAAAGCCAGAAGGACTCGTGCAGGCGGGCAGTAGCTGGGTCCTGGGGCGTGGCCACGTGGCGGTGATGCCCCCGGTTGTGCTCGATAAAAAAGTGCAAGTACAACACGCTGGCCAGCAGTACCTGCGCCAGCCGCTGCTCCAGAGCCCGGGGGCGGTGCCCCAACTCGTGGGCCACGTTGATGCCCAGGGCCCCGCCGGCAATACCCACGCTCAAGGTTAGCCCAACTACTTCGGTGCCGGTAAGCTGAGTCTGGGTGAAAACCACCAGGTACCAGCCCAGTAAGCCCAGGTATAGCGGCACATTCAGGTAAAGCAGGCCGTCGAAGAAGGGGTGGCGGAGCGGGCCCGCCGTGGCTGGTGCCGGCTCTGGCTGCGGGTGGGGCGGCCAGGTCCATTCCAGCAGGGGAACCAAGCCAAATACGAACAGGGGGGTAAGCCACACCCACGGCCCCCGGGCCTGCAGCCCCACCGCTACGCAGACAGGTACCAGGTAAGCCAGCAAATAACGAAGGTCGGCGGGGCGCATAGGCAGCAGGAAATGGCTGCAGAAGATAAGGTAAAAATTCGGGCAGGACAATGCGCCCTTGGTGAGCAGCCCGCCGCCCCGGCTCACTTGCTACCACTGGGCTTGCTGCCAGCTTCTGCGCCAGGCCGCTTACGTAGTGCGCACCTGCCCCTGGCCGCGCACCAGCCACTTGTAGCTGGTGAGTTCCTCCAGACCCATGGGGCCGCGGGCGTGCAGCTTCTGGGTGCTGATGCCAATTTCGGCGCCCAGGCCAAACTGAGCCCCATCGGTAAAAGCCGTGGAGGCGTTGGCGTACACAGCGGCGGCGTCTACCTCGGTCAGGAACTGCTCGATGTGGGCCGCATCCTCCGAGATAATGGCCTCGCTGTGCCGGGAGCTGTGCGCGGCAATGTGCGCCAGGGCTTCCTCCAGGCTGTCTACCGTTTTTATGGCCAGCTTCAGGGACAGAAACTCGGTACCGAAGTGCGCGGGCCGGGCCTGCTCCAGCAACGCCGCTGGGTACAGCCCGCGCAGGGCCGGAAACGCCCGCTCATCGGCATACACCACTACGCCTGCCTGGGCCAGGGGTACCGTAAGCGCGGGCAGGTCTATCAGGCGCGCCTCGTGCACCAGTAGGCAGTCGAGGGCATTGCACACGCTCACGCGGCGGGTTTTGGCGTTGGCAATGATGGCGCGGCCTTTCGCTAAGTCAGCAGTTTCATCGAAGTAGGTGTGCACAATGCCGGCCCCGGTTTCAATGACTGGTATGCGGGCGTGCTGGCGTACGTAGTCAATAAGTGACTGGCTGCCGCGCGGAATCAGCACATCTACGTAGCCCACCGCCTGAAGCAAGGCTTCGGTGGCCTGGCGGTCAGGCGGCAGCAGTGAAACCGAGGCGGGATGAAGTCCGTGCCGCGTCAGCACCTTCTGAATAACGGTGCTGATGGCCTGGTTGGAGTGCGCAGCATCGGAGCCGCCCTTGAGCAGGCAGGCATTGCCGGTTTTCAGGCAGAGGGCGGCCACGTCGAAGGTGACGTTGGGGCGGGCTTCGTAGATAACGCCCACTACGCCCAGCGGCACCCGCACCTTGGAAATCTGCAGCCCATTGGCCAGTTCCTGGGCACTCAGCACCTGGCCCAGCGGAGAGGGCAGCGCCGCTACGTTGCGCATATCCTGGGCTATGCCTTCCAGCCGCGCCGCCGTCAGCTGTAGCCGGTCGTACTTGGGGTCGTCGGGCGACATCCGGGCTAGGTCCTTGGCATTCTCGGCCAGCAGGAAAGGCGTTTCCGCTACGGCGGCCGCGGCCAGATCCAGCAGTACGGCCTCGATGGCCGCCGGGGAAAGCGGCCCCAGGGTGCGGCTGGCCTGCTGGGTAGCTTGGAAGATGTCAAGCATAGGTTGAATGTGCTAATGTGAGAAATGTGCTGCGCTTCGCTAATGTGAGCAATGTGGGAAATGTGTCATGGCGAGCAGGGCGAAGCCATCCGGCCTGGGCAACGTGCCCAGCTTCGGGGTGTGACAAGCCCCTATCCTGCGCCGCCCGCGTTGGGGCTTGCTGATAGAAAGATGCGTCTGGTTTTGTCCAGGACGGATGGCTTCGCCCTGCTCGCCATGACGCGTATTATCAGCCCATTATTCACATTTCTTCCACATGAGCACATTACCCCAGCTCTGCCGTCAGGAACAGGTAGTCGTAGTGCACCAGGGGCTTCTGCTGCTGCTGGCCCAGGCGCTCCAGGGCTTTGTCGGAGCCATACTCGGCCAGGCCCAGGCCCAGGGGCTTGCCGGCCTCATCCAGGATGCGGATAATGTCGCCTTTCTGGAACGTGCCCATAATGGCCAGCACACCTACCGGCAGCAGGCTGGTAGCCTGGTGCGGGGTGAGCAGGGCCGTTTTGGCACCGGCATTAATGAGGACCGCGCCTTTGGCCGCCAGGTCAGAATGCGCAATCCACTTTTTCTTGCTGGAAGCGGTTTTATTGGGCAGGAAGTGGGTGTTGACGACCTCCCGGCGCAGCAGGCGGGGCAGTACGTTTTCGGTTTTGCCGTTGGCAATGTGCACGGAAATGCCCAGCTGCGCTACTTTATGGGCCATATGGCACTTGGTAATCATGCCACCCCGCCCGAACTGGGAACGTTGGGTGGAAACAAACGACGAGAAGCTGGTGGTAGTGGGCGCAATTTCCGGGATAAGCTCGGAAGCCGGGTCCTGAGGGTTGCCGTTGAAGATGCCATCCACGTTGCTCAGAATCAGCAGGGCATCGGCATCGAGCATAGTAGCCACCAGCCCGGCCAGCTCATCGTTGTCGGTGAACATCAGCTCCGTGACGGAAATGACGTCATTCTCATTCACGATGGGGATGATGTTGTTCTGCAGCAGGGCCCGAAAGCAGTTCTGCATGTTCAGGTAATGCTGCCGGTCACGAAAGTCTTCCTTGGTTACCAGCACCTGGGCGCAGAGCAAATCCTGCCGGGCCAGCAGCTCGGCGTAGGTAGCCAGCAGCTTCACCTGGCCCACGGCGGCCAGCACCTGCCGGCTGGTTACGGCGTCGGCTTTCTCCGAAACCTGTACCAGGCTGCGCCCCGACGCCACCGCCCCCGACGAGACAACAATAATTTCCTTGCCCTGCTTTTTCAGGTCGGCAATCTGGGCTACCAAGTGGCTGATGCGCGTCAGGTCGGGGAAGCCGTCGGCCTGCGTTAGCACGTTGGAGCCGATTTTTACGATGATGCGGTGGTAAGCAAGCGCCATACGCTGTCGATGAGGTCTGGGGCGTAAGGTAGGGCCGCCGTGGCAGTGATACCCAATCAATACTAGGTTGAGCTACAAAGTCTACCACTTATTGGCGGAAGATTCGTTGTAGTACCGCCCGCTTCTGTTTGCTGCTTATGCCTCTTCTTCCGCGCTTTTTTCAGTGGCTGTTGCTTACACCCGTGGTGTTGGTGGCTTGCGAGTCGGGTGGGGCGCAGCAACGTACTACGTCTACCAATTCTCCATCTGCCATGCAAACTGCTCCCACGCGCGCCGATACGAGCCGCCTCTATTCGGATGTTGAGTTTCTGACGTCTTTGCAACCCGCCCGCAACTATCGCAACCTGACTTCGCTCAACCAAGCCGCCGATTACATAAAGGCCGAATTCGAAAAGCTGAATGGGCGCGTGGAAGAGCAACTTTTCAAGGCGGATGGCCGGCAATATCGCAACATCATCTTCTCCCTGGGTCCGCCGGATGCTCCGCGCATTATTGTGGGCGCCCACTACGATGTGTGCGGCGACACGCCCGGGGCCGACGACAACGCCAGCGCCGTAGCGGGCCTGCTCGAAACGGCCCGCCTGCTGCATCAGTCGGGCGGCCAGCTGCGCCACCGCCTCGACTTCGTGGCCTACGCCAACGAGGAGCCGCCCTATTTTGCTACCCGCCACATGGGCAGCGCCGTGCACGCCAAGTCCCTGCACGATGCCCAGGTTGCGGTGCGAGCCATGCTGTGCTACGAAATGATTGGGTACTTCCGCGACGAGCCTGGCTCCCAGCAGTTTCCCAATGCCCAGTTAGCGGCGCTGTACCCCAATACCGGCAACTTCATTATTGTAGTGGGCCGCACCGGACAGGAGGCCTTCACGCAACGGGTGCAGAAGCTCATGCAGCCCGCCGCCGACCTGGATGTGCAGCGCATCAACCTGCCTATGGAAATGGGCCTGGCTGGTTTATCGGACCACCGTAGCTATTGGGAATATGGCTACGATGCCCTGATGATAAACGACACGGCCTTCTTACGGAACCCCAACTACCACCTAGCCTCAGACACTATTGAAACCCTGGATTTCCGTCGTATGGCCGAAGTAGTGAACGGGACGTACGCCGCGATTCTAGGGCTGCAGCAGGAGTAACCTTTAGCTGGAACGCAGGCCCAGCACCCACACGTACACCAGCGTGCCGCCCAGAAACGCCAGGAACAGCACGCCGCTTCTGGGAAGCATCAGCGCTTCCGCAGCTACAGCCAGCGCCCCCACGGCCGCCAGCCCCCAGCCAAACCAGCGCGACTGTTGGCGCCGCTTGGAATGCCACTGGCGCTGGGTGCCCACCAGTGGGAACAGCAGGCCCAGCCCCACAATACCAGCAGTGGTGAGCG
This sequence comes from Hymenobacter lutimineralis, assembly GCF_008271285.1. Lineage (NCBI taxonomy): Bacteria > Pseudomonadati > Bacteroidota > Cytophagia > Cytophagales > Hymenobacteraceae > Hymenobacter > Hymenobacter lutimineralis. The sequence continues at coordinate 47,566 of NZ_VTHL01000026.1, forward strand.
GGAGCAGCCGGCCGAAATGGCCAATTGCCAACATTCCCAGGCCGCCCAGCAGCAAACCCATAAACTGGTTGGAGTCGCGGGTGGCCTGCTCGCTCAGAGCAAAGCGGCCGTAGCGGTTCAGGCGCAACAGGGAGTTGAACAGGGGCTCGGCAAACCAGCTCATGTACACTATCACCAGGTACAGCGGCAGCAGCACCGGCACAAAGCGCGACAACACAAACATGCCGATAAATAAGCCCTGACGCATGCTTGGGCTCAGCGTCTGCGTCCAAACGGTGAAGCGGTAAAACCAGTTGTACACCCAGAATCGAGCTTTCAGCGACGCCACCAGCCCTTCACGGGCATAGTCGGAAGTGGGGGTAAGGCGCAGCGCTTCCTGGAAGTGGCCGGAGGCTTCTTTGGCGCGGCCGCGCTCCAGGGCCACCCAGCCCAGGTCGGCGTGGGTACCGGCGTCGGAGGGGCTTTGGCGCAAGGCTTCGTCGAGGTCGGCGGCGGCTTCGTCGCGGCGGCCCAGGCGCGCCAGGCACCGGGCCCGTAAGCCCAAGCAGTCCACGTGAACGGGGTCGGCGGCCAGCCCGGCTTCGGCTGCCCGCAGCGCGGCGTGCAGCTGCCCCTGCTGAAACCGAATCAACCCCAGCACATGGTGGTAGTCGGCATCCTCGGGGTCCAGGGCCAGGGCTTCTTCAATGGCTTGCAGGGCCAAGGGCAGCTCGTGCTGGCGCTGCAGGGCAGCACTCAGCACGTAGAAGGCAAAGCTGCTTTCGGGCGAGAGGTGAATAGCGTGCTGGGCCGCTTCCTGGGCCTGGGGAAGCTGGCCTTGCTCCATCAGCGCCAGGGCCAGCAGACATTGCAGGTAGCCGTTTTCCGGGTCTTGGTGGAGCAGCCGCCGTGCTTCCCGCTCCGCATCCTGCGGGCGTTTGTGCTGGAGCAGGAGCTGAACTCGGTTGAAGGCTTGGTAGGATTCCATAGATGATGCCGCTGAAAAACCGCTGGAAAGGGCGAAATCCGATTATTTCTTAATTCCCAGGTACGTCAGGATGTCGTCGTAGGTGCCGCCTTCGTTGGAGTACAGGGCGTAGTTTTTGGCGGTGGCAAACCACTCCTTGGTGCTGGGGCGTACCTGCTTGGCGGCGGCCAGCAGGTTGCTTTGCTGCACGGGCAGCGCCTTCCCGGCCTTCATCGACTCGCGCAGGCAGCTCTCCACCGCCAGGTCGACTACAGCCTGTAGGTCGGCACCCGAGAAGCCGGCCGTTTGGGCGGCCAGGGCCGCCAGGTTCAGGCCGGGCGCCACGGGCTTGCCGCGCAGCAGCACGTCCAGAATGGCCACGCGGGCGGGCTCGTCGGGGGGCGTCACCAGCACAATGCGGTCGAAGCGGCCGGGGCGCCGGAAAGCGGGGTCGAGGTGCCAGGGGGCGTTAGTGGCGGCCAGAATCAGCACGCCGTCGTTGGAGCTGCGGGCCCCGTCCAGCTCTTCCAGAAACTGGTTGATGAGGGTGCGGCCCGCGCTCTGGCGCAGGTCGTGGCGGTTGGCGGCCAGGGCATCTACCTCGTCAAAAAACAGTACGCACGGAGCCTGCACGCGGGCCAGCTCAAACAAGTCGTGGAGCTTTTGCTCGCTCTGGCCCATCCACATATCCAGAATGTCGTTGATGCCGACGTGGATAAACGAGGCTTTTACTTCCCCGGCCGTGGCACGGGCCAAGTAGGTTTTGCCGCAGCCCGGGGGGCCGTACAGCAGCAGCCCGCCCCCAGCAGCCTTGCCGTAGGCTTTGTACAGGTCGGGGAACTGCAGGGGGTGCACCATTTTCAGGTTGATTTCCTCCTTTACTGCGTCCATGCCCCCCACGTCCGAAAAGTTGATTTGCGGCTTTTCCAGCCCCGCAAACAAGGCCCGCTCGTCCAGCCCCGCCGCCGATACGCTGGCTTGGTACTCGGCGGGGGCGCCTCCACCGGCGGGCTGAGCGGCCGGTCGCAAGCCCAGCAGGCCTTCCAGCTCCGCATCGCGCAAAGAGGTGTCCAAGTGAAGGGCAGTTTGGTAGGCCGTGCGCGCTTCCTGGGGCGGGCCGCCTGCCTGGGCCAGCAGGCGCGCGTGCAGCAGATGAGCGGCAGCCTGATCGGGGTGGGCGCGGAGCAGCTCTTCCAGTACTACCAAAGCCGCCGAGGTTTTCTGCAGAGCCGCGTAGGTTTTGGCTAGCCCCAGCTGCAGCTCGGCGTCGTCCGGGGCCTGGCGCAGACCCATGCGATAGTGTTCCTCGGCCTCCGCCAGCCGGCCGGCGTCCCGCAGCAGGGCCGCCACGTGCCGGCGCAGGGGCACGTTGTCGGGCGAAAAAGATAAGGCGTCGAGCAGGGGTTGTAAATCGGAGGAATTCAGCGGCGCGGCCATAGCAATGCAGAAAGTAGATCGATAAGCAAGCTACGCACTACGGCCACACGGCACCAGCTTCGCGGGTAGAATGTGTTTTTGGGGAAGAAGCCGTATTATTTGATAGGCCTGAAAAATACGAGGGGTGCATGAGAATTTATTTGGTTTTCGGTAGAAAGTGTAGATAAACAAAAGGGGTATTTTGGAAATGTGGCCATCATTTTTAGATTGGGCCATCAAAAAACTAACCAGGGGTAAAACTGCTGCATCTCTATGAGCCCGACTACTTCTTCGCGCCTTCCCGTTTCCCGGCTGCTGCTGCTGGGGCTGTTTCTGGCCGCGCTGGCTGCCGCTTTTATCGAATTGCCCCACCCCGCCGCGGTGGCTGGCTCCCTTAATAGCGCCGATATTGCCTGGATGCTCACGGCTACCGCCTTTGTGCTGATTATGACGCCGGGGCTGTCGTTTTTCTACGGGGGCATGGTGCGGCCCAAAAACGTTATCAGCACCATGCTGCAAAGCTTCGTGGCCCTGGGCATCATCACCATTGTGTTCTACTTCGTGGGCTTCTCGCTGGCCTACGGCGACTCCTGGCATGGTATCATCGGCAATCCGCTCACCTTTGCCATGCTGCGCAACGTGGGTACCGCGCCCAATCCGGCGTTTGCGGCTACCATTCCGTTTATCCTCTACTTCGCCTTCCAGCTGAAGTTTGCCATCATCACCCCGGCCCTGATTACGGGTTCGTTTGCCGAGCGGGTACGCTTTAAGGGTTACCTGGCGTTTATGGTGCTGTTTTGCCTGTTCATCTACTGCCCGCTGGCGCACTGGACCTGGCACCCCGAGGGCTTCCTGCGCAAGTGGGGCGTGCTCGACTTTGCCGGGGGCACCGTAGTGCACATCTCGGCGGGCATAGCTTCGCTGGCGGGCGCGCTGGTGCTGGGCCGCCGCACTACGCACCTGCGCAATACGTCTTTCTCTACGCCCAACGTGCCGTATGTGCTGCTGGGCACGGGCCTGCTGTGGTTTGGCTGGTTTGGCTTCAACGCCGGCTCGGCGCTGGGTGCCAATGAGCTGGCCGCCCAATCCTTTGTAAACACCAACCTGGCTTCGGCCGCGGCCCTCATTGCCTGGCTGCTGGTAGAGGTGGCCCGGGGCGGTAAGCCCACCGCAGTAGGTGCCTGCACCGGGGCAGTAGTGGGGCTGGTAGCCATTACGCCTGCTGCCGGGTACGTGAGCTACGGCCAAAGCGTGCTGTTTGGGGTAGTAGGGGCCCTGGTGAGCCACGCCGCCGTGCACTGGCAGAACAAGCGCACTACCATCGACGACACCCTCGACGTGTTTCCCTGCCACGGCCTGGGCGGCATTGTGGGCATGCTCCTCACGGGAGTTTTCGCCGACAAGGTGGGGCTTATCCATGGCACCTTCACTACTTTCGGCTACCACGTGCTGGGTCTGCTGATTGTGGTAACGTATTCCTTCGTGGGCTCCTGGCTGCTGCTCAAGCTCACCGGCCGCTTCTTTGCTTTGCGCGTGAAAAACCACGAAGAAGAGCTGGGCCTCGACCTAAGCCAGCACGAGGAGTCAACCTACCACGTGGATGAGGAATTTGAGAAAACATACCGGCGCGCCGTGCTGGAACCACTACCCGTCTGACCGAAACAGGCTGCTCTTCCTCCGGAAAGGGTAGCCCTAGAGGGGGGAATCTGACGGCATAACGCCGGAGCTACTGCTAGCTCCGGCGTTTTTCGTGGCAGGCACTTTCATGTTTTGATTTAGCGCAACCCTCCCCACCCAGCATCATATACTTTAACCTCTAACCTCTCATTCCCCCATCTTGCTCAGGTAAAAGGAAACCAGGAAGCCCAGCACGGTGATGAGGCCGGTGAAATTGTGGGCCACCTCGAAAGCCTCGGGAATCATGGTGTCGGCAATCATGGCCAGTACGGCGCCGGCGGCTACGGCGGTGGTAGCGGCCACGATGTAGGGCGGGAAATGACTGAACACGGAATAGCCTACAAGGGACGCTACGCCCGAAACCAGGGCAATGCCCCCCCACAGCAAAAGCACGTACCGCGCCGGGCGCCCCGCTTTTTTCATGCCGGCGGCGCTGCTTAGCCCCTCAGGCAAGTTGGAAAGAAAAATGGCGACTACGGCTACCGTACTCACCGCGCCCCCGGCCAGCAAGCTAAGCCCGATGACAATGCTTTCCGGAATGCCGTCGAGGAGGGCGCCCACGGCCAGGGCCATGCCGTTATCGTCGCCGGGGGTGTTGCCTTCCGTCGCGCCGGCCTGCACATCCTGCCGCTCGGCCGCCTGCTGATGGCCCGAGCGTTTGCGGTGCTTCGCTCCGTAGCGCGCCAGCAGCCAGTTGGCGAAGGTGTAGCCCGCGGCGCCGCCCAAAAAGCCTACCGCCGCCGAGTAAAACCCGCCTTTGGTATAAGCATCTTCCATCAGCTCCAGGGAAAGCGTGGAAATCAGCACGCCGCTGCCAAAAGCCATGATGGCGGCCACTACCCGCTGCGGCACCTGGAAAAAGTAGCCGATGCCCGCGCCCAACAGCAGCGCCGAGCCCGAAACTAGGCCCCAGAAACCGGCCAGCATCCACGTAGGAAACGTCATAAGCAGTAGAAGTAGCAAGGGGAAGGGTAGGAGGCCAGTACGCGCAAGCCACTAGACTTGATGCTTGGCCAAGGTGGTGCGTAGCGCTTCGTCCGTGAGGGCAGTTACTTGCACTTTCTTATAGGGAGCTGTGTGGCCCGCCATCAGCACTACGCTCGATTTGGGAACGGCGAATAACTTCGCCAGAAAGGCCAGCAGGCAGTCATTGGCTTTGCCATCCTGGGCGGGGGCCTGCAGGCGCACTGTCACGGTGCCATCGGCGGCCACCAGCAGCTCCGTGCGCCGTGCCCCGGGCTTGGCTTTTAGATGCAGCACGGCCACGGCTAGGCAGGGTCGTTGTAGGCGTCATACACATTCCAGGCCCAAATCAGGAAAGGCACCACTATCGTCCAGGCCAGAAAAATGCCCAGGGCGCCTCCCACAGCCCAGATGAGAAAGGCCTTCAGAATCTGGCCTTTGATAAGCTGGCCGAGGCCAGGCACGAAGATGGACAGCAAGGCCGGTAAGCCGTAGGTTGGTTTCATAGGGTGATGAGGTGAGTAGTAGGCGGTGTGTAGTTGAAAAATATGGCAACTGTACAGGCGTGTCAGCAAAAAAACACACAACCACTTGCGCGTTGAGCAATGGTAGTTTTTTCTTCTCACTTCTCACTTCTCACTTCTCACTTCTCACCCGTAGCTGGCCCACGGGACAAAGGTCGAGCACCACGCAGCGGCCGCAGGCCGGCGTATGGAAATAGCAGCACTTCTGCCCATGAAACATGAGCGCCTCGTGGTGGTCGTACACCTGCTGGGCATCCCAGTCGGGCGGGAGCAGGGTCGCCAGGAGCTTGTGGGCGAGCTTCTCGTCTACTTTCGGCCCGATAAGCCCCAACCGCTGCGCCACCCGGTGATGGTGACTATCGACGGGCATGGCCGGGATGCGGAGCGAGCTGAAAAGCAGGGTGGCTGCGCTGGTTTTGGGGCCTACGCCGGGCAGCTTTTCCAGCCAGGCCCGCGCCTCGTCTACCGGCAGCTCGGCCAGAAAAGCCAGGTCGCAAGGGCCCCCGCAGCGCTGACTTACCTCGCGCAGCACATGCTGAATGCGCGGGGCTTTCTGCTCGGGCCAGGTGCAGGCGCTGATGGCCAGCTGCACCTCGGCGGTGGGGGCGTCGCGCACGGCATCCCAGGTAGGAAAATGGGCGCGCAGCTGCTGGTAGGCTCGGTGGGAATCCTGGTTGCGGGTACGGTGCGAAAGCAGGGCGCTGATCAGCTCACTGAGCGGGTCTTTGGTGCTGAAAAAGCGGAACGGGGCCCCGTACTCGGCGCACAGCCGCGCGTGCACCAGTAGGGCCTTGGCCTGATGCTCGGCAAACTCAGGGTCGAAAGAAAGGGAAGAAGGCGGCACGGAGTTGCTTACGCGCAAGCGCCCGGTGCAGGTTGCTTGCCCGAAAACAAAACAGCGCAGCCTGGGGCAGGCTGCGCTGAGAAAAAGAAGCTGCAAACAGGGCTACTGCTGCGCGTTGTAGAGGGAAATGGCTTGTTTGATGTTGCGCTGCTGCTTGCCCTGGAGCACCAGCGGCACAATCAGCAGGGCGGGGGCGGCATATACCAGGGGCGAAATAGCCGAGCCCGTGTTGGTACCAGTCAGCGACGACAGCAGGCCGGCGGCCATCAACCCTCCTGCGCCAATATAGCTGAGCGTGATGGCCGTGCGGGAGCGGCGGGCCTGGTCCAGCAGACTGCGGGCCCCGGGGTTGTCGGCGGTGGCAATGCTCAGGTTGCGCAGGTTCAGGTCCTGGACCGGGCCATTGTCTTTGCTGAAGTACTCCGTTTTCACGGTGCGGTAGCCACCGCCGTAGGGGTAGCCCATGCCCCCGTAGCCGAAGCGCCCGTAGCCAAAGGGGCTGCCGCCCATGTTGTTGTACTGGGTGGTGGTGATGGAATACAAGCTGATGCGGCCCGTCCGGTCGCGGCGTAGGGTGCTTTCGCGGGAGGAGCCGGGCAGGTTGGTGCGCACGTAGAAGCCCGTTTCGTCTTCGTAGTAGCGCACATCGGTTAGCTCGAGGCGGCGCTGCCCGTCCAGCAGCAGGTAGTTGCGGCCCAGCAGGGGCTGGCGGGTTTCCACGTCATACGCCTGCACTTCCTGGCCCGATTTCAAACCCACTCGAAACCGGGTGGCCTGAGCGGGGGGGAGGTTGCTGGGTTGAGGGCGGGCAGAGGGTACCTGCTCGGCCACGGGGGCCGGGGCCGGCGTGGGCTCGGCCGCGCGGGCCGGGGCTGCGGCGGGCTGGCGCACCGAGTCGGGCAGGGCGGGCGGAGCGTTAAGCTGACGGGGACCGTCCTGAGCCAGGCCCCGGGTGGCGGCGCCCGTCGTGAGCAGCGCCAGGGTAAGCAGTAGGGGGAAGCGCATAGGAAGAAAAGCAAGGAATAATCCCGCCCCACGCGGAGCCGGGAATGCAAGACTAAAACTAGAAAGGAGAGAATAAAATTCGCGTGAAGGTTGCGCGGCAGTAGTTTCTCCTCTTGCGGGCTGCATTGGCTAAACGAAAAAGCGGAAGAAACCGTCTGTCTCTCCCGCTTTGCGTGATTAGAAAAGCCGTGCCTGCCTATTTCAGCAGCGTTTCCAGCAGGCTCATGCTGTCTACCAGGTCGCGGCTGGTTTCAAAGTCCAGGGGCTTGATGATGTAGCCCGTCACGCCCAGGTTCTGGGCACTGAGGCGGTCAACATCCATGGATGAGGTAGTGATAACGAACAGCGGAATGCTGGCCAGGTGCGGGTACAGGTTGCGCTCAGCCAGAAACTCGTGCCCATTCATCTTGGGCATGTTCAAATCCAGCAGAATTACTTCCGGCAGCGGGTCCATGGCTTCTACGCCATTGCGGCCCAAGAGCAGGTCCAGGGCTTCCAGACCGTTGAAGGCCGTTTGCAGACGGTGCGGAACACTGAATTTTTCGAAGGATTTCTGCACGGTCATCGTGTCAAAGAAATCATCTTCCACAAGTAAAACGGAACGGTCGGGCATACAGGGGCAGCAAGAAGATCAGGTACCGGCAGGGGCGGGCTCCGGGGAAGTGGGCAGCGCCTGCTTCGGCCACGTAAAGATAAAGGCTGCGCCCTGCCCCGCCGCCGATTCTACCCGAATACTGCCTTTCTGCTCGTCAATTATTTTTTTAACGATGCTCAGACCGATGCCCGTGCTTTCGGCCGTGTGCCGGTCGCGCAGGGTCTGAAACATGAGGAAGATTTTCTGGTGGTACTCCGGGGCTATGCCGGGGCCGTCGTCGGCCACGGTAAACTCGTAGTGCTTTTTCAGCTCCCGGCAACTCACGGTGAGCGTGCCCCCGCCCTTGTGGTGGTACTTCACGGCGTTGCCGATCAGGTTGGTAAACACCTGCTGCAGGCTCAGCCGGTCGGTTACGAGGCGGGGCAGCGCATCGGGCAGGCGCACCTGAAAATCGGGGGGCACCACCATGTCCGTCACCTCATCTACCAGCTCGGCCACGTCTACCGGCTCCAGCTTCTGCTCGGTGCGGCCAATGCGGGCGTAAGCCAGCAGCCCGTTGATGAGGTCCTCAAGCCGCACCAGGCGGCCTTTCATCATGTCCAGGTACTGGCGCATCTTCTCCGACAGCTCCCCCGACAGTTCATCCTCAATCCACTTCACCACCGTCATCACCCCGCGCAGGGGCGCTTTCAGGTCGTGGGAGGCTACGTAGGCAAACTGGTCGAGCTCCTGGTTGCGGTTTTCCAGGGCCCCGAAGGTTTCGGATAACTGGCGCGTCATGCGGTTGAGGGAGCCGGCGAGGCGGCCCAGGTTGTCGCGCTCCTCATCCTTGATTTTCACGGAATAGTCGCCCAGCACCACCTGCTCCGCCAGGTGCTCAATGATGCTGATGCGCCGGGCTACTTCGTCGTTTACCTGTTGCAGCTCCTGTTGCAGGGCGGCGTTGGCGGCCAGCTCCTGCCGGATGCGGCTTAGCAGCCAGCCCACAATCAGGAACGCGAGAATAGCCGATATAACCAGGGCAATAGGTGTGGTCTGGGCGTAAAACTCCTGATTTCGGTCGCGCTCCGCCAGCAGATTGTCTTCCGAGTACTTGATGCGGCCAATCAGAGCGCGAATGTATTCCAGGCGCTCCTGGTTGCGGCGGATCATGTCGCGGGCGGTAGGGGCGGAGGCGCTGCGGTCGGTCCACATGCGCAGGTCGCGGGTGTCGGCGTCGAGGGCCCGGCGCAGCGTATCCAGGCGCTGCTGCTGCCGGGGATTGTCGCGGGTGAGGTCGCGCAGAATGGTGTACTGCCGGTTGAGGTCCTGCTCGGCCACCTCAAACTGCGGCAGGTAGGTGGTGTCGTTGAGCAGCAGGTAGTTCCGCACACTGCCCTGGGCGTCGCGCACGTTGGTGCGCAGATCGGAGGTAGCCTGCAGCACCTGGTAGGTGTGCTGCACCTGCTGGGTGTAGTAGGCCAGGCGCTGGTTGCTGTAGTAAGCCACAAACGTGGTGAGCAGCAGCACGCCCAGCGCAATGCCGAAGCCCAGCAGGATTTTGGTATTCAGATTCAGGCGCATAGGCTGCAAACCTACGGGTTTCCGGCCAAGGGGCCAGCCTGGCGCAAGCGGCGTAGCTCGAGGGTATCGGGCGGGGCCGCCTGCGCGGGTACTTCACCCAGCCCGCGGTCCGGGGCCCCTAGCGCAGCACTTCCACCCAGCCGCGGTAGGTGCGCCGGTAGCGCGCATCCAGCACGTGGTAGTAGTAGAGACCGGGGGCCACGCCCGGCCCGGGCCAGGTATTCTGGTAGTCGGCGCGGGCGTATACCTGCCGGCCCCACCGGTCGTAGAGGCGCAGTCCCAGCGGGCGTTGGATGAGGCCTTGGACGACGAAGAAGTCATTGCGCCCATCGGCATTTGCCGTAACAACGTTGGGAATCTGCAGGGGGGCGCAATCCTGGGTCCGAACGAGCACCGTAGCCGTGGCCTGGCCGCAGGCTGTGGTCACCAGCACCGGCACCAGCCCGGCCCGGGTAGTGGTGTAAGTAAGCGCCTGGCTGCCGTCGGGCCAGGTGTAGGTGGTGCCGGGCGGGGGCGCGGGCAGGCGCAGCATCAGGGGTTCGGCGGCACACATGAGCGTATCGGCGGGCAGGGGCGGCAGCACTGGCCGGGTGCCGGCCAGCACCAGCACACTGTCCTGTACGGGGCAGCCCGCGGCGGTGGTAGCCGTAAGCCGGTACCAGCCCGGCTGGTACACGGAGCGGGTGGCACCGGTTGGGCCGTCGGCCCAGCGGTAGTCGGTAAAGCCAGCGGCCGCCGTGAGCGTAGAGGCGCTGCCGGGACACAGCGCGGCGGCGGGGGCGGGCAGCAGGCGCAGGTCCGCTGGCTGGCGGGTTACTACTACGGTATCCTGCACAGTACCGCAGCCAAAGTCGGCCGCCACGATGTAGCGGCCCGGCTCGGTGACGGTGATGGTGCGGGTGGTTTGGCCCGTGCTCCAGCGGTAGGCGGCAAAGCCGGCCGAGGCCGTGAGCGTGAGCGAGCTGCCGGCCTGCGGGCACAGCTGGCGGTCGGGGCCGGCGCTGAGGGTAAGCTCCGCCGGCGGCACGGCCACCACCGACACGTCGTCGATGGCGTAGCGGCAGGAAGAGACGGTCGGCTCGGTTGGCCGGGGCAGCAGGCGGCGCATCGTGGTTTGCTCAGTGGGGCGGAAGTTACCCAGGGTCAGGTACTGCTCGCCGCCCTGGGCCACGAAGGTGCCGGTAATGGGCACGTAGTTGACGGTATCGGTGAGCAGCTGGCCCCGGGCCAGCCCGGCCTGGGCCGGGTAGCCAATCAGGTTGGTGCCATCCGCGTGGTAGATGGCCTCCCGCGAAACGTAGGCGCTCAGTCCGTCGGAAGCCACGGGGGGCTCTGGGTGTAAGCCGAGGCCCGTCAGGCCCAGCAGCCGGGCGTAGAAGGTGATGCGGTAGGTACAGCCGGCCTGCAGCGGGGCCAGCAGCTTGGCCTGGGCGTAGGCGTGGTCCTTGTCGTAGGTGGCGTTGCTGCCCGGTACGTATTCCCCATTAACGTATATATAGATGTAGCCCTCTCCCGAGTGGGGCTGAAACCAGGGCCGGGGCGGAGCCGGCCATAAAGGGAGTACATTACAACGCAACAAGTGGCCTACTGTTCGATGCAGCCGCTGCCAGCCCGGCGAGCCGGTGCCGTAACCCAAGTCACCGGGTTGAGTGCCAAAATACCGCATCCCATCCCCTGCGTTACCGGCATGGTCCTTCCCGCAAAGGACAGCTTCTTCGAAGCCGGGATTAGGTACCAGGTTCTGGGCCCGCAGGTTCAGGCAGCAGAGGCAACCAGCCAGCAGCAGCATGCTCCGCCACTGGAGCAGCCAGTGCCTGGAGCGGCAGGTGCCGGGATACGCCTCCGGCCGGAGCCGGGAGGCGTAAATAACGGAGTTCATGGCGGGCTAGCGGGTTTTCAGCAGCCGGCCGGTTTCCAGCCGGTCAGTGAGCAGGTGGTAGTAATAAACACCCGGGGGCAGGCCCGTAACGTCCAACGCCAGCTCCTGCTCGCCGGCCTC
>NZ_VTHL01000027.1:0-54372 GCF_008271285.1 Hymenobacter lutimineralis
TCCGGCCACACAGTTCGTTACAGAATTTAACGCCCGATCAGGCAATGGCGGCCGCCGCTACTGTCGAGCTTCAAACCGCCTGATGCTCTACTTCTAGCCGGTCCAGCAATTGGGAGGAGGTCACAAGAAACAGAGCCTATTGGAAGATGTAGCTCAGAAGTGCAAACAATACATCAAAGATTACCTTGATACAGAAGGAAGGTAATTCCTCCCGACCTTCGGCCACCTTTTCCCCGCTTTCGTTGTTATCAACGATTCGCAAAAAGAACCCATCAGTTGGCTGAACAACCTACCTATACCGACCCTTACGCCATCGAGAAAGAGCTGCGCAAGGTGCAGGCCCTCATGAAGCTCGAGCAGCAGGAGGACCTCGAACAATTCAAAATCAAGAGCGCCCAGGCTACTATTGCCGAGCGACAGAAGCGGGGCCTAACCTGGTACCCGGTCAAAATCACGAAGGAAGACATTGGTTTCGGCGGCAAGCTCGTTATTGAGCTGGAGCGCCCCTCGGGCCAGGCCGGGCTGCACCTGTTTCAGGTGGGCAAAAACGCGGCGTTGTTCGGCAACATTCCGGGCCGCTCGGGCTCCGACCGGCCCACGCTCTCGGGCGTTATCACCAGCGTGAAGCGCAACAAAATCCTGCTGGCCACCACCAAAGAGGATTTGCCCGACTGGGTGGAGGAAGGCAAGCTGGGCGTGGACCTGACCTTCGACGAGGTGAGCTACCGCGAGATGGAGTACGCCCTGGGCAAAGTCATGGGCGCCTACGAAAGCCGGCTGGCCGAGCTGCGCGACGTGCTGCTGGGTGCCAAACCGGCCCGCTACAAGCCCGAAGCCGAAGCTCAGCTCTACTACCCTTCGCCCCTGAATGAAAGTCAGCTAGCGGCTGTGCGCCACGTGCTGGCGGCCCAGGATGTGGCCATCATTCATGGCCCGCCCGGCACCGGCAAAACTACCACCTTGGTGCAGGCCATCCTGGAAACCATCCGCCGCGAGCGGCGCGTGCTGGTGTGCGCGCCCAGTAACACGGCCGTGGACTTGCTCACCGAAAAGCTGGCTGAGCGCGGGGTGAACGTGATTCGCATGGGTAACCCCTCGCGCGTGTCGGACCTGCTGCTGGAGCACACGCTTGATGCCCAGATTATGGCGCACAAAAGCTACCCCGAGCTGAAAAGCATGCGCCAAACGGCCGAGCAGTACCGCGAGCAGGCCGGCAAGTTCAAGCGCCATTTCGGCTGGGAGGAGCGGGAGCAGCGCCGGATGCTGAAAGAACAGGCCCACCTCATGCTCCAGGATTCCGACAACCTGGAACGCTACATCACCGAGGACCTCTTGGAAAAGGTGCAGGTGATTACCTGCACGCTGGTGGGGGCCGGCAACCGCGCCATTCGCCACCTCACCTACGAAACGGTGTTTATTGACGAGGCAGCCCAGGCCCTGGAGCCGGGCTGCTGGATTCCCATCACCAAGGCGAACCGCGTGGTGCTGGCCGGCGACCATCAGCAGCTGCCGCCCACCGTGAAAAGTGAGAAAGCGGCGGCCCAGGGTTTGCGCGAAACGCTGTTTGAGAAGTGCATCAAGCGCCAGCCCGACACGGCCCGCATGCTGGAGGTGCAGTACCGCATGCACGAGCAGATCATGGAGTTCAGCTCGGAGCAGTTCTACGAAGGCCGGCTGAAGGCCGCACCCACCGTGGCCCACGCCGACCTGCCCGCCTACGACCTGCGGTTTGCCCCCGACATGGCCGTGGAGTTTCTGGACACCGCCGGCTTCGGCTTTCAGGAGCTGGGCATCGAGGAAAGCCGCTCTATTGCCAACCCCGAAGAAGCCGACCTGCTGTTGAAGCGCCTTTCGCAGCTCTTGGAAGTCTACGACCCGGCCGACCACACCGAGGATCTGCTCACCATCGGCGTCATTGCCCCCTACCGCGCCCAGATCAACTACCTCAAGGATGCCGTGGAAGACAACGATGAGCTGGTGGGCCTAATGGAGCACCGCATGCTCAGCATCGGCACCGTCGACTCGTTTCAGGGCCAGGAGCGCGACATCATTGCCATTACCCTCACCCGCTCAAACCCTCAGGGCGAAATCGGCTTCCTCTCCGACATTCGCCGCATGAACGTGGGCATGACGCGCGCCCGCCGCAAGCTCCTCATCGTGGGCGACTCGGCCACCCTGGGCGGGCACCCGTTTTACAAAGCCTTCCTCGATTACGTGGAGAGCATCGGGGCGTACCGCACGGCCTGGGAGCTGCAGTAAGCCGCTAGAAGCCATGTGATTTGCACTTGGCTCCGTGTTTTTCCGGATGTCTGCTATTAACCCTGAAAAGCCCCGTCCTCAGAAACGGGGCTTTTTTGTGTGCGTATTCAGCGATACATCCTTCCAAAACCACCTTGTAGTTATGAATAAGTACGCTATTGTCATTCACGGAGGCGCCGTTACCATGGACCCCAGCGAGTTACCCCCCGAGGAAGAAGCTGCCCAGCGCGAAGGCCTCCATGATGCTCTGCAGGCTGGCTGGGAAGTGTTGCACCGCGGGGGCTCAGCTCTGGAGGCCGTAGAAGCGGCCGTGAACAGCATGGAAAACAACGAGCACTTCAACGCCGGCCGGGGCAGCAGCCTCAACAAGCAGGGCGAGGTACAGATGGATGCTTCCATCATGGATGGCAGAACGCTGAAAGCCGGTGCCGTAGAAGGCGTGCGCTACGTCAAAAACCCCGTTAGCCTGGCCCGCACGGTGATGGACAAGTGCGAGCATGTGTACCTCTCCGGGGAAGGTGCCATGGAATTTGCCCTGCAGCACGGCCTCGATATGGAAGCCGTGCACTACTTCATCACGGAAAAGGCCCAGCAGGAGTGGCTGGAAATCATGCAGGAAGAAGCTAAAGTGCCCCAGAAAGATACTGTGGGCGCCGTGGCCCTCGACCAGGATGGCAACCTGGCCGTGGCCACCAGCACCGGCGGCATCGAAGGCCAGCTGAAAGGCCGCGTGGGCGACAGTCCGGTAATTGGGGGCGGCTCCTACGCCAGCAACGAGGCCTGCGCCGTCTCAGCTACCGGCGACGGCGAAGTTATCCTGCGCGGCGCCTTGGCCCACGAAGTGTACGCCTTAGTGAAGTACAAGGGCCTGCCCGTAAACGAAGCCTGCCGGGCCGCCATTGAGCTGCGCGACGAAGACCTGCAGGGCGATAAAGGCCTGATTGCGGTTGATAAAGAAGGCAACATTGCCCTAGAAACCAACACCAACATCATGCGCCGCGGCTACCGCGTAGGCGAGCAGGAGCCGTTTGTAGCTATCTGGAGCGAAGAGGGATAGACGCCGGAGGTAGTAGTACTAAAGCGCAGCGGATGCTTGTGCCTCGGCACTTTTCGCAACTGTCTCACTTCGTGCCATATGCCCACGAAACTGCGCCGCTGCACCGACTATTTCGGGCTATTTCCGTAACTAGCTAATCGAAACCCAACCCTTCATTTCTACCCCCGGGCGCCAGCGTCCACCCGCAGCATGGCTCAAATCAGCGAAAACAAAGTCGTTACTATCACCTACGACCTGAGCGTAACCGACGAAAATCAAGAGAAAGTACTGGTAGAGTCGGCCGAAGCCGATGCACCTATGGTCTTCCTGTTTGGTCAGAGCGGCCTGCCTGAAGAATTCGAAAACCAGCTCAACGGCAAGCAGGCTGGCGACACGTTCACCTTCTCTCTCACCCCCGAGCAGGCCTACGGCGACTACGACCAGCAGGCCGTAGTGGAAATCCCCAAAAACGTCTTCGAAATCGACGGGCAGCTCGACAATGAGATGCTGCAGGTAGGCAACTTCCTGCCCATGGCCGATAACCAGGGCAACCACATGCAGGGTAAAATCGTGGAAATTGGCGACGAAGTAGTGAAAATGGACTTCAACCACCCCCTAGCTGGCATGGTTATGCACTTCGACGGCAAAGTAGCCGCCGTGCGCGACGCCACCCGCGAGGAACTCGACCACGGCCACGTACACGGCGAAGGCGGGCACCATCATTAATAGCCTTCAGCTACAAACCGAAAGCGGCGGAACCAGAGTGGTTCCGCCGCTTTTTTATTGGCCGTTTGGCTGCGGCTGGGCAACTGCCTGCTGCCGCCGCTTATGCTCTTGCTCATAGAAGGCCAGCTCGGCTTTGTAAGGGGCCGTATTCCATTTGGGCTCGGCGGCCTCAATGCTATTGATCATGCTTGTGACCAACGCGCTGTTGGCGCATATATTCGACTCCTGCGGGTTTTTATAGGCTTTGTACGTTGCATCCAGAAAGCCCTCTACCCCACTGATTGTGCTGGCTGCTGGCCCATCCAGGTAGGCGGCTGGCGTACGTTTCTGCGGAATTGACTTATTGCCCGCACGAAAGTGTTTAACTACTTCTTTTTTACCGTGAGAAGCAGGCCGATGGGCTGTGTTTTTTTTCCGGAGGGCCGCATTAGTCAGAGCGCTAACGCCATGTACAAGATTTGCCTGCGCCATGCTCAGAGCCGGCAGCAGAAGCAGGCCACAGATGAGTAAGGATTTCTTCATTAAAAGGTAATTGAATGGTATAGAAAAGATTCCTTAGGAATAAGCCCTCTAGATTCACGCAAGCAGTTCACCGATGACGACCTATTATTTCCGAAATGTACAACTGGCCGTTAAATAGTTAGTCCAGCGTGAAAGTCCCTGCTTCTTCAAACAGCGGGTCACAGATCAACCTATCTTCTGCTAAACGATAGGTCATAAAATAATCTACTGAGTAGCCTTCGGCCGTTAGCAGCCTAATTTGCAAGGCGTCAGTTGCAGGGGTGTCTGCCGAAAACCGCAGGCGTACATCAACCCCTATGGCACCAATGGTACTGACGCCTGTTTTAAGTTGCTGCCGAATACCCAGTTCCAGCAGTTCCACCAACGGCTGTGACTCCAGCATATCTTCAGCCGCTCCGGCTGCCACTGGAACCAATGTGCCATCGGCTTTCTGAACTGCACCGAAAGGATAAAACTCTCCCGCCTCCGTCAGAAAATGCTTGGCTTGTTGCACAACCATGTTTTTAACCGCTTCTATTGCTTGCTCCATATTTGTCATAGGCTAAATGCTGTGTATTTCAGCAATTGCTCCCACCCGCAGCTCCGGCCAAAACTCCCGGAAATCCGCCTCATACGCCGGTAGCTCGGCCAGAAACGCGGCTGCGCCGGTACCTAGCACCTCGGCCTGGGGCACGCGGCGGCTCAGGCCCAGCAAGGCATTGCGCAGTCCCTCGGGATGAGCGTAGCCGCTAAGCCAGTCGCCCTGGCGCATGTACTGCAGCATGTGCTGCAGGCGTGGCGGCAGCTCCGCGCGGCGGGCGTGCAGCAAGGCGTACATGCGCAGGGCAAACGCCGGCAGGGGCTCGGCGGCATCGTAGTGAAACTTGGCAAAGTCGCGGGCCAGCAGGTGGTCGAAGCCCACGTCGGACACGACGCCGGCCCACTTGCCCAGCCCGGCCGCGCGCAGGCGGGCGGTGGTGCGGCGCACCAGGGGGTGGGCATCGGTAAAGGAGTCGATAAAACGGTGGAGGCGGATGCCGCGCTGCACGGCCGGCGGGTAGGCCAGCACGGCGGCACGGCCTCGCACGGCTTCGGCGGCGAAGTTGCCCACGACGATATCGGCGTAGTCGGGCGTGGTGGGCGGGCCAGAAAGCAGCAGGTGAGCCAAGAAGTTCATTGGGGCGGAAGGTCGGGAAAATCCGGGCAACCTGGGCTGCACCCGAACCCGACCGTAGCGCGGGCCGTACTTCTGGCAGGCTCACCCCGGTGGCCCGGCCCGCCCAGGCGGGTCGTTTTCCTGATGTACTATTCTTCAACCTCCTGCCCCATGGCCGACCAAACACCCGTTACCAACGACCTCAGCAAGCTGCTCGAAAAAATCAAGGACGTGCGCATTGCCATGCTCACCACCACCGACGAGGACCACTCCCTGCGCAGCCGCCCCATGTTCACGCAAAAGCCTGATGGCTCGGGCGCGCTGCTGTTCCTGACTGATAAGGAATCGGCGAAAGTGTACGAAGTAAAAAAGGACAGCCAAGTAAACCTGAGCTTCGCTAACCCCGAAAGCAACGTGTACGTCTCGGTTTCGGGCCGCGCCAATGCGTACCGCGACCAAGCCAAGATTAACGAGCTGTGGAATGAGTCGATGCGCGCTTGGTTTCCCGGCGGCAAAGACGACCCGAGCATTTACATTCTGAAAGTAGAAATCGACAAAGGAGAATACTGGGATACGCCAAGTTCCGTGCTCACGCGGGCATACGCCTACGTGCGCGCCCTGGCCACCGGCGAGCGGAGCAAAGCCGACGACGTGAACGAGCACGCCAAAGTGAACGTGCAGTAACATTTGAGAAGCTAATTGTTATAAGAGGACCGGGGTAGCCCGGTCCTTTTTTATGCGCTGTTTGTAGCTTGCCACGTGTCTGCGGGCCATGCGGCGCTTGGCTTTGCGCGGCTGTTTCAATGCCCAGCCGACTTGTTTTTGGATTTTTTTCCTGCTTTCCTATTGCCCCTCACTACTATTTCCTTGCTGACGCTGCACCCCAACCAGAAGCGCTGGGGATTTGCCCAGATGGGCACGGCCCAGCGCCCTCTGCAGCGCGTACCCGGGCTGCGGTTTCAGAAGCTGCTGGGCAGCGGGGCCGGGGGCTTCGGCGCACTGCCCAACCTGCTGCGCTATGGCTTTATGGCCGTGTGGGAGTCGGAAGCTGCGGCGGCAGATTTCTTCAATACCCACCCGCTGTGGCAGGAGTATGAGCAGCGGTGCCAGGAAATCTGGACAGCTCACCTGGCTCCAATCAAGTCCCACGGACTCTGGGACAAGCAAAACCCGTTTGATTACGCTGAGGATGGTGGCCCCGCCGATGGCCCCGTGGCCGTGCTGACCCGCGCCGCTATACGCTGGTATAAAACGCCGCGCTTCTGGCGCTACGTAGCGCCTACCAGTGCAACCATTGCCCAGGCCCCGGGTGTGCTGGCTGCCATTGGCCTAGGCGAGCTGCCGGTGGTGCGCCAGGCTACCTTCAGCTTGTGGACCTCGGCCCAGGCCATGCAGGACTACGCCTACCGCAGCGCAAAACACAAGGAAGTCATCAAGCTCACCCGCCAGGAGAACTGGTATGGCGAGGAGCTGTTTGCGCGCTTCCGGGTGCTCAGTAGCCGCGGCACCCTCGACGGCCGCAACCCGACGGAAGCGTAGTCAATGAGAGGTTGAGACGTACTACGTTTGCATCTGCCCGCCAGCAAGCCGTTCTGCAGCAAGGTGTAGATGATTACGGCATTGTATACCGAACGTCATGCTGAGCGGAGTCGAAGCATCTCTACCGCTTCGTCTGCATTATTCAACGAAGCGGTAGAGATGCTTCGGCAAGCTCATCATGACATAACCGGACAGCTTCATTCTGAAAACCGACCCTTCCAAAATGGAAGGGTTTTTCTTTTTGCGGAATTCTCAGCCATCCCCTATTTTATTTTTACCCTCTCATTATCAATTACATACATCACTATTCAGCTACTGTAGCTGCAGGCGGCACCGGGTTTGGCAATAGGCTACCATCAACCAAACACCGCCTGACCAATGCCCATCTTCGACAACCTCGCCAAAGCGGCCAAAGACTTCTTCATTGAGGAAGGCGAGGAATCCACTTCCCCCGCGCCTGCTTCGGCCCGGCCGCTGCCGAATGCCACTCCCTCGGCCTTCACCCCAGCGGGCATGGCCTACCCGGCTCCGGCTCCCCTGGTTACCCAGCCCGAGCAGCGCCACCTCGACCACATACAAAGCCTGCTTACGGGCAACGGCAAGGACTTCGTGGCCTACACCAAAATGGTAAAAAGCCTGGGGGCCAGCGGACTCAGTGGGCCCATCCTCTACCAAACGGCCTTCAACGCCTTTTCCGCCGTGACGGGCCTGGACTTGCCCGGGCTGCTGGCCTCCGCCGAGGAGTTTGAGCGCAAGCTCACCGCCGACCGCAACCACATTTTGGAGCGGCACCGCGAAAAGCTGGGCGAAATCAAGATTCCGAACCAACCGCCCAGCGCCCTGGTGCAGCTGCAGCAGCAGGAAACTCAGCTGCAAACTGCCCTCACCGACCTGCAGCGCCAGCTCGAAGCCAAGCAGCAGGAGCTGTTGCAGGTGCAGCAGCAGCGCCAGCAGGAAAGCCAGAAAGCCACGGCCGCCATGGCCTCCTACGAGCTGGCCAACGCCGCCGCCGCGGCCGAGCTGCAGGCTCACCGCCAGGCCGCGCAGTCCTTCCTGCTGAAGTAGCCCGCGGGTCCATCCTCCACAACTAACTCCTACAACCATGAACACTCCTCTCCTTTCCAACGCTTCTTCCAGCCTCTCCGGCGACTTGCCCAAGTGGCAGCAGCCGGAAAAAGTAGCCGGCTGGGTTTTCCTCGGCGGGCTGGTAGCCGCCGGCGTCTACGGCTGGGGCACCATCGTACCGTTCCTGGTCGACATGGTGTTCGACACCGTGAAACTGGGCATTGGGCTGGGCGTGCTGTTCCTGCTGTTTCTGCTCGTGACGAGTCCGCGCATCAAGGCGGGGCTGTGGTATGCCGGGCAGCGCATTTTCCGCACGGCCGCCGGCATCTTCGTCAACACCGACCCCATCGGCATCATGGAGGACTACATCCGCAGCACCGGCCAGGAAGCCCGCAAGATGGAGGAAGAAGTTGGCCACATCGAAGGCGCCCACGAGCTGGTGAAGCGCAAGCTAGAAGCCAACAACCAGCAGATGCGCGAGTACCTGCAGCTGGCCGACTCGGCCACCCGCCAGCAGGAAGGCGACGCAGCCGCCTCCTACGCTTCCCGCGCGGCCCAGCTCCAGGAGTACAACCAGCGCCTGCAACCCATGCTCACCACCACCCAGAACGTGAGCCTGGTGATGCGCCAGATCCTGAAAGCGGCCCTCCGTCAGATCGACAACAGCAAGTTCAAGGTGAATCTGCTGAAAGACGAATATGAGCTGGTGAAGCGCACCAGCAGCGGTATGCGCGCCGCCATGAACATCCTGCGCGGCGACCCAGACAAGAAGTACTTCTTCGACCTGGCTACCGACCGCGTGGCCCAGGACATGGCCCAGCAGCTCGGTCAGATCAAGCAGGCCATGCGCTACTCCCAGGAGTTCGTGAAGGAAATGGACATCCAGAACGGGGTGATGAGCGAGAAAGGCCAGCGCCTGCTGGAGAAATACCAGAAAGGCGAGTTCAACGCCCTGCTCGACGAGCAGCCCGCGCCCCGCACCACCGCCCAGACCCGCACCGCCACCAACGACGCCTACACCAGCCTGCTGGACTAATTGGGAAGGTGGGAAATGTGCTGAAGGTGGGAAATGTGACAAAAAACAAGCTAAGCCGTGCTGCTACGCAGGCCTGACCTGAAGCTCACCTTCCCCACTCATACTGCACCTAGCCCATCTACAGCCTCATCATTTCTGGCCATTCCCCATTCCGCACATTCTTCACATTAGCACATTTCACACATCTTCCCCATGACTACTCGCGGTAAAATTGTAATTGGCGCCCTGCTCGTGGCGCTGCTGTACTTCGGCATCAACAAGCTGGTGTCGAGCGGCATGGTCTTTAAGAAAGCGGCCACCGAATCAGTACTGCTGAACTCCATTGAGCTGCCCACCCAAAGCGGCGGCGCCCGCACCAACGTGGCCGTACCGCTGGCACCTTTGCCTTCCGAAACCCCGGCCGAGAAAGGCACGCCGGTGGTATGGGAAGTAATGGCCTGGAACTCGCAGATGGCGGGGATGCTGGCCAACGGCGGCCCGCGCACCACCCAGGGCTCCAGCATGGCGGCCAACGGCCTGGATCTGCAGATTGTGCGCCAAGACGACGTAGCCAAAATGCAGGCCGACCTGGTGAAAAACGCCCTCGACCTGCAAAGCAACCCCGAAACGCCGGGCCTGCTGGTGAGCATCATGGGCGACGGACTGCCAGCCTTTTCGGCGGTGCAGCCCCAGCTGGAAAAGGCCGGCACCAGCCTGCAGATTATTCCCTACTCGGTGGGTAAAAGCTTTGGCGAAGACAAGCTGATGGGACCCAAAGAGTGGCTGGATAACCCCAAGGCCGCCCTGGGCAAAACCGTGGCCTGCTACCTGCGCGACGGTGACCAGAACATTGCCCTAAAGTGGTGCGCCGACAACGGCCTGAAAGTCAACCCCGACGAAACCACCTACGACCCCGAGGCCGTGAACTTCATGGCCGCTTCCGACTTCCTGGTGGCCGCCGAGAAGTACATCCTGGGCAAGCCCGAGCAGCGCACGAAAGTGGTAAACGGCAAGAACACCGGCGTGAAAGTGGACGTGGTAGCCGATGCCGTAGCCACCTGGACGCCTGGCGACGTGAACATTGCCCGCCAGAAGGGTGGCTTGGTCAACATCGTGAGCACCAAGGACTACTCCAACCAGATGCCCAACATCATGGTAACAACCAAGCTCTGGTATGAAACCCACCAGAAAGAGGTAGAAGGCCTGATAACGGCCCTGGCCGTAGCCGGCGACCAGGTGAAAAGTCACCCCGAGGCCCTGAGCCGCGCCGCCGATATTTCCAGCGTGGTGTATGGCGACAAGGACAAGCCTGGTGCTTACTGGCTGCGCTACTACAAGGGCGTGAGCGAGGCCGACCGCAACGGCGAGGTGGTGGAGCTGGGCGGCTCCAAGGCCTTCAACTTCTCGGATAACCTGGCTTTGTTCGGCCTCAACGAAGGCGGCACCAACATCTACGCCGCCGTGTACAAAACCTTCGGCGACGTGCAGCACCGCCTCTACCCCAAGGAGTTGCCCAGCTACGTACCCCTGGACCAGATGCTCGACCTTGCCCCCCTGCGCAAGCTGCAGGACAAATACCGCGGCAAAACCCTGGCCCCGGCCGAGCAGCAGCAGTTTGCCGCCGATGATGAAATCCGCCAGAGCGTGAGTAAGCGGGCCTGGAACATCGAGTTCAACACGGGCCAGAGCTCCTTTACCCCCGCCGCCGAGCAGCAGCTGGCCAAGCTTTTCGATGACCTGGTGGTGGCCGGCCGCCTGAAAGTAGCCGTGCACGGCCACACCGACAACGCCGGCGACCCGCAGCGCAACCAGCAGCTGTCCGAAGACCGCGCCCTGGCCGTGCAGCACTGGCTCGAAGCCAAAAGCGCCAGCGCCTTCCCCGCCGGCCGCGTGCAGGTGTACGCCCACGGCGCCCAGGAACCGGTAGTCAGTAACGCCACGCCCGCCGGCAAAGCCAAAAACCGCCGCGTAGAAATCGTGCTGGGCAACTAGCGGTGAATGGATGAGTGTGAATGAGAGACTTGTCATTTCATTCTCTTCAACTAAGAATAGTCCTGCTGAGCGAAGCCGAAGCTCTCTACCGCTTCGTTGCAATGGCAATAATTAGCCAGAGGTAGAGATGCTTCGACTTCGCTCAGCAGGACGTTCTATTTCAGATCCTTGATTTCCCATGAAAGAGCTATTCTCCCCCAACGCCCAGCCCCGCCGCCGCACTTTTGCCTTGATGGCGGCGGGCCAGGCGGCCCTGCTGCTGGGGCTGTGGCTGTGGATGCCACTGCGTATGTTCCCCTCCCTTGGCGAAGTTCTCCGCGCATTCGTGGACATGGTCACCACGCAGGGCCTCATCCAGGAGCTGTGGGCCAGCATGACCACGGCGCTCCAAGCCCTGGCCGTGGCCACCGTGCTGGCGTTGCTGATTTCCTACCTCACGGCCCTGCCCTTCTTCCGGCCGCTGGCCTACGCGGCCTCCAAGATGCGCTACCTCACCCTTACCGGCCTCACGTTCTTCATGGCCCTGATGGTCAGCTCGGGCCACGAGGTAAAGCTGTCGGTGTTGATTTTTGCCACTACGGTGTACCTCGTCACGGGCATGACCTCGGTGATTCTGACCACTACCCAGCAGGAAATGGACCACGCCCGCACCCTGGGCCTGGGCGAGTGGCGCAGCTTCTGGGAAGTGGTGGTGCTGGGCAAGCTGGATGATATGCTGGAAGTGGTGCGCCAGAACTTCGCCATCATCTGGACGATGATTACGCTGGTGGAAACGCTCTACCAGTCGGAAGGCGGCATTGGGCTGCTGCTCTACAAGCAAAACCGCTACCTCCACCTCGACGGCGTAATGGCCATTCAGCTCGTCATCCTCGCCGCCGGTGCCGCCCAGGACTACCTTTTCAGCCTCCTGCGCCGCGTGTTCTTCCCCTACTCCTCCCTCACCACTGCCCGGTAGCTTTAAACTTTAAGTATCGTCATTCCGAGCGCAGCCGAGGAATCTTGCTAGTGTGGTAAAGCCAACGAAGCGGGAGAGATGCTTCGACAAGCTCAGCATGACAATAGTTTGGCAACATCAGCACGCGAGATTCCTCGGCTGCGCTCGGAATGACGGCCTGATATGCACTAAACCTCAACCTTACCATCTCACCACCTCACCAATGACTCCCTATTTCTACAAAGCCCCGGTCCTTACGCTCGACAACGTGTCGATGGAATATGGGGGCGAAACCGTGCTGCGCGACATTTCGGCGCAGGTACTGGACGTGTGCCGCCCCAACATGAACCAAGGCCAGGTAGTGGGCTTCTACGGTCGCTCGGGCCTGGGAAAATCGGTGCTGTGCCGCATCATGGCCGGGCTGATTACGCCCACCAGCGGCACGGTGAAGGTGGGCATTGAGCAGGAAGAAGTGACGCCCGGTGCCGTGGGCTTTGTGCAGCAGCAGTACCCGCTGTTCAACCACCGTACCTTGCAGGACAACCTGCTGGTGGCGGCCGCCCGGAAGTATGAGCCCGAGGAAGCCAAGCGGCAGACCGATGCCTACCTGGACCGGTTCCAGCTCAGCCAGCACCGCAAGAAATACCCGGCCCATCTTTCCGGCGGGCAGCGCCAGCGCGCCGCCATTGCCCAGCAGCTCCTTTGCTCCGACCACCTCATCCTGCTCGACGAGCCATTCTCCGGCCTCGACATTGCTATGATTGACGAGGTCAAGAAAATCATCCTCGAAGTAACGACCATGGACGAGCTGAACACCGTCGTCATCGTCTCCCACGACATTCAGACCACCACCGCCCTGGCCGACCGGCTCTGGCTCCTGGGCTACGAGCGGGACGCCAGCGGCCAGCTGCTGCCCGGCGCCACTATCAGCGCCGCTCACCAGTACAACCTGGCCGAAATGGGCTTGGCCTGGCACGAAAACGTGGAAGCCGAACCCGAATTCAACCGCTTCGTGGAGCACCTGAAGGATGAGATTCGGCAGAGCGCCTAAGTACTCGGAGTCAGTCCTCTGCTTCAGCAACTTCGTTCTCGCTTACTTTCCTTGCGTCCAATCTGGCGTCTTCGCCTTTCCCCTCTTATGAAGTTTCTGCTGTTGCTGTTTTGCTTGGCTAGCTGGCCCACGGCCCCCACCGCCGTGGCGCAGGTGCCCTCGGCGGCCCCCGACACGGCCGCTCGGCCCATCAGTTTCTACGGCTTCGCGGATGCCTACTACGGCTATAACTTTACGGGGCGGAGCCCACAGCGGCCGGCGTTTCTGTATTCGCACAACCGCACCAATGAGTTTGCCCTCAATAATGCCGTGCTGGGCGTGCGCTACCAGGACGAGCACGCCCGCGGTGCGCTAGGCCTGCACGCCGGCACCTACGTGGAGGCCAACTACGCCGCTGAGCCGCTGGTGCTGCGCCACCTCTACGAAGCCTACGCCGGCTTCCAGCCCACCCGCCGCGCTTGGCTCGACCTGGGCATTTTCAGCTCGCACATCGGGTTGGAATCGGCGCTGAGCAAGGACAACTGGACGCTGACCCGCTCCCTGGCCGCCGAAAACTCGCCCTACTACGAGGCCGGCGCCCGCCTCACGTACGAGGTTTCGCCCCGGCTCACGGCTACGGCGCTTGTGCTGAACGGCTGGCAAAACCTGTGCGACAACAACCGCGGCAAAGCCGTAGGAACCCAGCTGCAGTGGAAGCCCACCGAGAAGCTGCTCCTCAACATCAGCACCTTCTTCGGCAACGAGCAGCCCCAGGACTCGGCCCGTCGCCGCCGCTTCTTCCACGATTTCTACCTCACATACGCGGCCTCTTCTCGGCTAAGCCTGGCCGCCCTATTTGACCTGGGCGCCCAGCAGGCTCCCGGCCGCCGCGCCGACGTGTGGCACACTGGCTACGCCCTCGCCCGCTACCAGTTCACCAAGCAGGTTGCGGCCACCGCCCGTGCCGAGTACTACCGGGCCGCCCACGGTATCATCATCCAAACCACCCAGCCCACCGGCTTCGAAAACCGCTTCCGTGTGGCCAGCGCATCACTGAACCTGGATTATGCCCCAACTGCTCACGTGGTAGCTCGTCTGGAAGGCCGCGTACTACGCGGAAAAGATCCGCTGTTCGCCACGAAGGAGAATGGCTTGGCACGCACGTACGGCAACGTGACGTCGTCAGTGACAGTGAGTTTTTGAATTATTGCTCTCCTGCACTACCTGTCCGAAATGGGCCTGGCCTGGCACGAAAACGTGGAAGCCGAACCCGAACACAACCGCTTCGTGGAGTATCTGAAGGAGGAGATTCGGAAAAGCTAGTCCCTGTATTTTAATTGATTAACCCACTCTATAACCTAGGTTGAGCTCTTTCATATCGAAGAAACATGCATCACAAACGACTTTAATCTTCGCAAATCCCTCAGACTCATCATTCCACTCACCAACCCGCGTCAATACTTCGTCGCATGCATCGCACCATGCATTGAGTTCATCATTTGCATAAACGACACTGGGGTCTGAAGCAAATGGCTCATAAAAGCCAACTGAATAATCAGTATTCAAATGTTGGCAAACAAAGGCTGGATACCGGTATCCATGCGTGCAGCATTCTACCCGGTTAACTGGTTCGCTCATTTCACTATTCATTTAGCCAGTATTATTCAAAGTTAACTCCTTATGGCTACCGTTCTTTGCCGAAACTAATATCTCAGATTTCATCAACGTCATGCCCACCGGTACCCTGCTCCTGATTGACGACGAACCGCGCTTGCGCCAGCTGCTGGCGCGGGTAATAGAGCTGGAAGGCTACACCGTGCTGCAAGCCCCCGACGCCAGCCGCGGCCTGGAGCTGCTCCAGCAGCACGCCGATGAGGTGCTGGTGGTGGTGTCGGACGTGCGCCTGCCCGACGCCCACGGCGTGGACCTGATTCCGCGCCTCAAGGCTAAGGCCCCCGATATCGAAATCGTGCTGCTCACCGCCTTCGGCACCATTCCGGACGGGGTGAAAGCCATGAAGCTGGGCGCTTTCGACTACCTCACCAAGGGCGACTTCGAGCAGCAACTGGTAGTAGTAGTGGAGCGGGCCGCCGAAAAATCCCGCCTGCGCCGCCGCGTGGCCGAGCTGGAGCGGCGCATGGGTCAGCGCTTCAGCTTCGCGAGCATGATTGGCGCGGCCCCGGCTTTGCGCCGCGCCCAGGACCTGGCCCGCCAGGTAGCGCCCACCGACAGCACCGTGTTGCTGGAAGGCCCAACCGGCGCGGGCAAGGAGCTGTTTGCCCAGGCTATTCACGAGGCCAGTGAGCGGAAGCTTAAGTCCTTTGTGGCCGTGAACTGCTCGGCTTTCCCAAAGGACTTGCTGGAATCGGAGCTGTTTGGCTACAAGAAGGGCGCGTTTACGGGCGCGCTAGCCGATAAGAAGGGGCTGCTGGAAGAAGCCAACGGCGGCACCTTGTTTCTGGACGAAATCGGGGAGCTGGAACTGAATGTGCAGGCCAAGTTCCTGCGGGTGCTGGAAACGCGGCAGTTCACCAAGCTCGGCGACACCAAGCCCACCAGCGTGAACGTGCGCATTGTGGCCGCCACCAACCGCAACCTGCGCCAGGAAGCCGCCGCCGGCCACTTCCGCCCGGACCTCTACTACCGCCTGTCCGTCTTCAACATCTTGGTGCCCAGCCTGCAGGAGCGCGCCGCCGATGTACCCGCCCTGGCCCAATATTTCCTTCAACATTTCGCGGCCCAGCTGCGCAAGCGCCTGCCCGGCCTGGAGCCCGAGTGCGTGGAGTTGCTACAGCGCTACGAGTGGCCCGGCAACGTGCGGGAGTTGAAAAACGTGCTGGAGCGCGCCGCCATCCTCGCCCCCGCCGACCAGCCCCTCGCCGCCGGCTACCTCCCCGACGAGTTCCACACCCTCCCCGCCTCCGGCAGCCCCGACGCCGACCCCACCGACCAGAGCCTGCGCGCCGTGGAAGCCCGCCACATCCGCCAGGTGCTGCACCAAGTGCAAGGCAACAAAACCGAAGCCGCCCGCCGCCTCGCCATCGGCCTCACCACGCTCTACCGCAAGGTGCAGGAGTACGGGCTGTAGGTCGGCCTTTGTCTCTTACACAAACGGCTGTTATCCTGAGCAGCCCGAAGGACCTTATCACGGCAGAACAACTTCAGCGCCCTCTGCGGAAACTTCTGGGGCTTCTGCGGGCTAACAAATTTGTTCTGGCATCACAAGGTCATTCGCAAGCTCAGGATGACAGACGAAGCAGAACGAAAATCCAATACCTAAGACCCTAAGTCCCCAAGACCCTTCTATCCATGTCCCTGAAACTCAAAATCCGCCTGAGCATTCTCACGATGCTGGTCCTGCTGCTGGGACTGGGCGGGTACACCTTCTTCACCATTCAGCGGCTGGAAGGCGGGACGCGGGGCGTACAGCAAGCCAATTTCCGCTCTGTGGAATACGGCCAGCAGATGCTTCGGGCTCTGGAGCAGCTGGAAGATGCGCCGGCCGATGTGACTCCGTTGGCCGCCCTACGCCGGGCCCTTACCCGTGAGGCGGCCAACATCACCGAGGCCGGGGAGCTGGAACTGGTTGATACGCTCACCCAGCAGGTGGCCGACTATCAGCGCCTGGTGGATGACCGCGCCCCCACCCCTGAGCAGCTTGCCCGCCTCCGCCAGCTGCGGGCCGAAACCCACCGCATGATGGCGCTGAACGAGGCTTCCTTCCACCGCCAAACTCAGCAAACCGCCGCCGCTGCGGCCG
The DNA here is from genome assembly GCF_008271285.1 of Hymenobacter lutimineralis. Taxonomy (NCBI): domain Bacteria; kingdom Pseudomonadati; phylum Bacteroidota; class Cytophagia; order Cytophagales; family Hymenobacteraceae; genus Hymenobacter; species Hymenobacter lutimineralis. The sequence continues at coordinate 17,014 of NZ_VTHL01000027.1, forward strand.
GGGCCCGGCGCGTGGTCCTGGTCGGTATGATTTTGAGCACTCTGGTAGCCCTGAGCCTGGTGGTGCGGCTGCCCCGGGCCGTGCTCCGCCCTTTGCGCCGCCTCCGCGCCGATGTGGAGGATGTGGCCAGCGCCGGCCCCGCCACCCAGGTTTCCATTGCCAAAAACGACGAAGTAGGCGCCGTGGCCCTGGCTCTCAACCGCGCCTTCGGCTACCTGCAGGACCAGCGCGCCGTGACGCGGGCGGCCCTGGCTACCGAGCGCAGCCGCCTGGAAAGCCTCATCGAGCACCTCGACGAGGGCTTGCTGCTACTCGACCCAGATGGCTGCGTGCTGCTGGCCAACCCCGTGGCGCGCGAGCTGCTGGGCCGCTCGGCCGCCGAACTGGTAGGCCAGCGGGCCGAGGACCTGCGCCGCGAGTCGGCCCTGCTGCACGACGTCTTTCAGCCCCTGCTGGAGCCGGAGTCGGGCCGGGCCGGCGAAGCCCCAGCGCCGGTGCTCCTCACCATCAACCATGCCAACGGCGAAACGGCGTACTACCGGCTCACGCTCAACCACATCGTAACCCGCAACCGCGAAACGGGCCGCACGGAGTTCGTGGGCCACATTCTGGCGCTACGCAACGTGTCGGACTTCAAGAAGCTGGACGAGGTAAAGTCGAACTACTTGGCTACGATTTCGCACGAGCTGAAAACCCCGCTGGCCAGCATCAAGCTCAGCCTCATGCTGCTCCAGGATGAGCGCACCGAGGCCGAGGAGCGCCAGCGCCTGGCTGACGGCATCCGCGACGAAACCCAGCGCCTGCTGGGCATGGTGGGCCAGCTGCTGGCCGTGTCGCGCCTCGATGCCGGCGCTGACATTCAGTTCGACGTGCAGCCCGTGGCCCTGGCCGAAGTAGTAAACTACGCCATTGATACGGTGCGCCCCCAGATTGAGGACAAGCAGCTGCAGCTGTGCCTGGAGCTGCCCGCCGGCCTCCTGCCGGCCCGCGCCGACCTGGAGAAAACCACCTGGGTGCTCATCAACCTGCTCAGCAACGCCATTCGCTACTCCCCCCGGGGTGCCCGCCTGCTGGTGCAGGCCACCCCGCGCCTAGAGGCAGTAGAAATCAACGTGCAGGACTGCGGGCCCGGCATTGCGGCCGAGTTCCACGAGCGGATTTTTCAGCGCTTCACCCACGTGCCCAACGCCACGGGCCACAAGGGCGGCTCGGGGCTGGGCCTGAGCATCTCCCGCGAATTCATCGAAGCTCAGGGCGGGCGCCTGTGGGTGGAAAGTGAGCCCGACTGCGGCAGCAGCTTCCGCTTCACGCTGCCGCTGGTGGACGTAGGATAAAAGGATTCAGCTGCCGATTAGCCGCCGCTCGGGTACCAGCCAAATACCCCTTGCCTACTCGAAAACACTTCTTAGCTAAGCAGAAACCCAACCTACTAAGAATCGACTACCCCTTTCCCGGCAATTCCGCTTAATTTCGCCCTTTCACTCGCAGCAGAATCCCATGCCCGGCTATTATCCCCAGGATATTGAGAAGAAGTGGCAAGCCCACTGGAAAGAGCACCATACGTTTAAGGCTGAGAATCAGTCGGACAAGCCCAAGTACTACGTGCTGGACATGTTCCCGTACCCCAGCGGCGCGGGCCTGCACGTAGGTCACCCGCTGGGCTACATTGCCTCCGACATTGTGGCCCGCTACAAGCGCCTGCAGGGCTACAACGTGCTGCACCCCATGGGTTTCGACTCGTTCGGCCTGCCCGCCGAGCAATACGCCATCCAGACCGGCCAGCACCCGGCCCTGACCACGGAGCAGAACATCGACACCTATATCCGGCAGCTCAACTCCCTGGGCTTCAGCTACGATTGGAGCCGGGAAGTACGCACCTCCGACCCGCAGTACTACAAGTGGACGCAGTGGATTTTCCTCAAGCTGTTCAACTCCTGGTATAACCTCGACACCAACCGGGCCGAGCCGCTCAAAACCCTGCTCGACAAGTTCCAGCAGAATGGCAGTGAGGGCATCCGCGCCGCCGGAGATGAGGAGGAGCGGCACTCCTTCACGGCCGGTCAGTGGCAGTCGTTCACGGAAAAGCAGAAGCTGCAGGCCGTGCACCCCTACCGCCTGGCCTACCAGCAGGATACCTACGTGAACTGGTGCCCCGGCCTGGGCACGGTACTCAGCAACGACGAGGTAAAGGATGGCCTTTCGGAGCGCGGCGGCTTTCCCGTGGAGCGCCGCCTCATGCCCCAGTGGAACCTGCGCATCACGGCCTACGCCGACCGCCTCCTCCAGGGCCTCGACACCCTCGACTGGCCCGACGCGGTAAAGGAAATGCAGCGCAACTGGATTGGCAAAAGCATCGGGGCCGAAGTAGAATTTTCGGTTATTAGAACTGAGAATTTAGAACCTAGAACTCAGAACTCGGCTGAAAATACTCTAAGCTCCCAGTTCTCACTTCTAAGCTCTAAAATCAAGGTCTACACCACCCGCGTAGATACCATTTACGGCGCGACCTTCCTGGTGCTGGCGCCCGAGCACGAGCTGTTGAAAGAGCTGACTACCCCAGACCAGCAGCAGGCCATTCAGGACTACATCGACGCCACCAAGCGCCGCTCGGAGCGCGACCGGATGGCCGATACCAAGACGGTTTCGGGTGCCTTCACCGGCGCTTATGCCCTGAATCCGTTTACGAACGAGCCTATCCAGATCTGGATTGCCGACTACGTGCTGGCGGGCTATGGCACCGGCGCCGTGATGGCCGTACCCAGTGGAGACCAGCGCGACTACGTGTTTGCCAAGCACTTCAATCTGCCCATTGTGCAGGTAGTAGATGCCCAGCAAATTGACGAGCAGGCCGACCCCACCAAGGAAGGCAAGTACCTGCACGGCCTCATCCAGGGCCAGAACTACAAGCAAGCCACCCAAACCCTGATTCAGGAGCTGGAGCAGCGTGGCATCGGCAAGGGCAAAACCAACTTCCGCATCCGCGACGCCATCTTCGGCCGCCAGCGCTACTGGGGTGAGCCTATCCCGATTTACTACAAGGAGGGTGTGGCCTACGGCGTGGCCGAAGCCGACTTGCCCCTGGTACTCCCGGAAATCGACGAGTACAAGCCCACCGAAACCGGCGAGCCGCCCCTGGGCCGCGCCAAGGATTGGAAGTACAAGGGCCAGTTCGAGTATGAGCTGAGCACCATGCCCGGCTGGGCCGGCTCCAGCTGGTACTACCTACGCTACATGGACCCGCAGAACGTCGGCCGTTTCGTAGGCGAGGAAGCCGAGCAGTACTGGCAGCAGGTGGATTTATACATGGGTGGCGCAGAGCACGCTACGGGCCACCTGCTCTACTCCCGCTTCTGGCACCTGTTCCTGAAAGATCTAGGCTTGGTTTCAGCGCCTGAACCCTTCCAGAAGCTCATCAACCAGGGCATGATTCTGGGCCGCTCGAACTTCGTGTACCGCATCAACGGCACGAATACGTTCGTGTCTTCAGGCAAGAAAGGTGACCATCAGACTACCGCATTGCACGTCGATGTGAACATCGTTGAAAACGATGTGCTGGATATTGAGGCGTTCAAGAACTGGCGCGAGGAGTACGCCAACGCCGAGTTCATTCTCGAAGACAATGGCACCTACGTATGCGGCGTCGAGGTCGAGAAGATGTCGAAGTCGAAGTACAACGTGGTGAACCCCGACACGCTCATTGAGAAGTTCGGGGCCGATGCGCTGCGTTTGTACGAAATGTTCCTCGGGCCGCTGGAGCAATTCAAGCCCTGGAATACCAACGGCATGAGCGGCGTGGCAGGCTTCCTCAAAAAGCTCTGGCGCCTCTACCATCCCCAGGATGGCGACTTTGCCGTGACCGACGAGGCCCCGAAACCCGCCGAGCTGAAGGCCCTGCACAAGGCCATCCGTAAGGTGGAAGAGGATATCGAGAAGTTCTCCTTCAACACCACCGTCAGCGCCCTGATGATTACGGTGAACGAGCTGACGGCCCTCGACACGCACAAGCGCGCCGTGCTGGAGCCGCTGGTGGTGCTGGTGTCGCCCTACGCCCCCCACCTGGCCGAGGAGCTGTGGCAGAAGCTGGGCCACGCGCCCGGCTCCATCAGTTCCGCTACATATCCCGAGTTCAAGGAAGAGTACCTGGTGGAGGACGTAGTGAACTACCCCGTGGCCATAAACGGCAAGGTGCGCGAGCAGCTGCAGTTCCCGGCCACCGCCACCCCCGCCGACATCGAAGCCGCCGTGCGCGCCTCCGACTTCCTGGCCCGCTTCGCCGATGGCAAAGAAGCCAAGAAGATTATTGTGGTGCCCGGCCGCATGGTGAACGTGGTGGTATAGAGCCAATCCGATTTCACCAAAAAGTCCCTGCCGTACGCACGGCAGGGACTTTTTATGTTTAAACAGGGTGCGGTGCGCGGGCCAGCTATTCGGCTGCGGCCAGTTCTTCCCGCAGTTTTTTGGGCAGGGAAGCACGCACCAGCTCGTAGGAATGATCTATCAGCTCACGTAGCTGCGCCTCGGGAATGCCCGTGCCAACCAGCACGGTGTTCCAGTGCTTTTTGTTCATGTGGTAGCCCGGCAGCACGTAGTCGTGCTGCTCGCGCAGCTCGGCGGCCCGCTCCGGGTCACACTTCAGGTTGATACTCCCGAACGTATCAATATCGGTAAGGGCGAAGACTTTACCGCCGACTTTGAACACCAGGGTTTCGGGCCCAAACGGAGTTTCTTCGCTTACACCCGCTTTGAGCAGGCAGTAGTCGCGGAAGTCTTCGATGTTCATGAATTAGCGAATAAACCAGCGGTAGATCAGCACCACCAAGCCGACCAGAAACATGGCCATGCTCAGCTTATTGATAAAGTGCATGGTCCGCAGGTTGAAGTTGGTGTGGCGGGTAGGGTCTGGCTTACGAAAGAAATAGCCCAGAGCCGGGCCGAAATTAAACAGGTCTTTGCGCATGGGAAGTGCTTATCTGGTACACGAAGATAACATAGCCAGGCGCAGAAAGATTTAGGTTTTCCGCTATTTAATCTACTGCTGCCTGGGCTGCAACCCTGCCGAAAGGCGGGCGTCGTTTCGGCCTTATCTTTGGTTTCCAGCTCCCCCGTAACGCTTTGCTTCCATGAAACATCTGCTACTCGTAGCCTTCCTGCTCAACGCCCTGCCCGCTGCCCACGCCCAAAAATCGACCTACGACGCCGACGCGGCCAAGAAAACCATCACCACGTTTTTTGAGGGCCTGCGCAAGGGCGACAGCACCTTGGTGCGCAGTACGCTGGCCCCGGGTGTGGTGCTGCAAACCATCAGCAACCGGGGAGGAAAAACGCAGGTGCTGGTGGAAAGCCCCAAGGAGTTTTTGAAGGCAGTAGGTACGCCCCACAACGCCGTGTGGGATGAGCGCATCACCTTCGATAAGGTGCTGATTGACGCCAACCTGGCCAGCGTCTGGACGCCCTATGAGTTCTATCTGGGCACCTCCTTCAGCCACTGCGGCTACAATTCCTTTCAGTTGGTGAAGCTGGCCGAGGGCTGGAAAATCGTGCACATCATCGACACCCGCCGCAAGGAAAAGTGTAAGTAGCAAAGCTTTGGCCTGCCGCCCAGCAGTAATCCTGAGCGGAGCGAAGGACCTGCTCACGCCAGAACAGCAGGCGTGAGCAGGTCCTTCGCTCCGCTCAGGATGACAGGAAAGGCTACTTTTTCGCCGCAGCCACAATATCCGGCACTTCCAATACAGGTTTCGCGTAGCCGCGCTGCGACACGTGTAACATGGCCTGGCCCAACTCTACCAATGTAGAGGCATATTTGGGGCCCAGCCCCCGCACCACCGGGTACAGCCAGCTGAAATACTTGTAGTACGACAGCACGTGCCGCTGGCCCGGGGTGGTTTTCAGAAAGCCGGGGCGGAACATGTAGGCTTGGCGGAAACCCATGACCCGCAATGCATTTTCGGTTTCGCCCTTCACGCGGGCCCACATCTGGCGGCTGCGCAGCGTATCGTCGGTGCCCGCGCCCGATACTTAGCAGAACGTGAGGCCGGGGTTACGGGGCAGCAAAGTTTGGGCGAAGTGGAGGGTTAGGTCCTGGGTGAGGCGGCGGTACTCGGGCTCCTTCATCCCCACCGACGACACACCCAGGCAGAAAAAGCAGGCGTTATAGCCCGTCAGTTGGTCCTGTACGGGTGTCAGATTTTGAAAATCTGAGTGGATGATTTCCCGCAGCTTGGGGTGGGTGTGGCCGCTCGGCCGCCGACTAATGCTGAGCACCTCCTCTACTTCGGGGCTGTTCAGGCATTCCAGCAGCACCCCCTCGCCCACCATGCCGGTGGCCCCGGTTAAAATTACACGTAGTTTCATGGAAGGGCAGACGGACGAGCGGCATGGATGTTTTACGCTTCGTCCGGGCTCCTGTCGCCGGTAAACCCCGCGCCGGTATACTCAGCAGCTCCGTAGGCATCAATCGGGTAGTCCTCCACAAACTGAGTGTTCCAGAAAAACTGCCCTAGGGAACAATTTAGTTTGATGAAGAACTTGCGGGGATCTTCGGCTTCTTCTTCCCAGAAATAGTCGTGAAAAAGGTAGCCCACCTGCGAATCCTCAATATCCAGTGCCAGCGGGTCACCGGTTGAACCAGCTCCAACCGACAGCAGACCGGCTTGCAGGGCCCGTTGAAAATCGTCTTCCCAGTCCAGTCTCTTTTTCAGGCTATTGGCTTGGTCGAGATGCACTTCCCCGATTGCCAGGTCAGTATCGAAGGAGAACTCGGCCAAGAATTGCTGTACCTCCGCCGAAACGCCCCACTGGCGAAGAAGTTCAGCATTTTCGGGGCGTAACGGCTCCGGATGCTTCCGCCAGTTGCTGTCGGCTTCCTCCAGCACCGTCTGCATTTTTTGCTTATCTGTCATAATGGTACGCATGCCTTCGGTCAACCATCTTGCGCCAGCAAGCCGTAACGGGCCAGCGTTGCGTCTAGCCTCTTTTAAAAGATGCTGGCTGTCAGAATTCAAATAGAAATCCAGCACCGTTTCTTTCGATTTCAAGACAAAACGGGATTGGAGCATACAGCCCAATCCCGTTTTCATCGGGTTATTCACCCTACTACCCCACCACCGGTTCTTCCAGCCGTACCGGCTCAAGCCAGCGGCCGTCTTCGCGCATAAGCTCAATCAACTCATCTACCGCACGCTCCTCGGGCACGGCTTTCTTGATGACTTCCTGGCCGCGGTAGAGGGCAATTTTGCCTTTGCCGACGCCCACGTAGCCGTAGTCGGCGTCGGCCATTTCGCCGGGGCCGTTCACAATGCAGCCCATAATCCCAATCTTCACGCCCTTCAGGTGGTCGGTGCGCTTGCGGATCATGGCGGTGGTTTCCTGCAGGTCGAACAGGGTGCGGCCGCAGCTAGGGCAGCTGATGTACTCGGTCTTGCTCATGCGCGTGCGCGCCGCCTGCAGAATCCCGAAGGAAAGCTGGTTGAGCTGATCTAGGGTCGTGAGCCACTCCTGTTTCGGACGCTCGGGCAGCAGTTCGGTGCTGAGCACCACCCCGTCCCCGAGGCCATCAAGGAGCAGGCCGCCCACGTCGGTGGCGGCGTAGAGCTGGGTCTGCGCGGGCGTGAGCTCGGGGTACTGGCGGTTGATGATAACCGGATTAGTGATACCGTTATGCAGCAGCTCGAAGAATGCCCGGCGGATTTCGGGCATGGCGTGGGCATTGTCGGTGTAGAGAATGACAACGGCCGTAGCGTCCAGCCGGAGCTGGTCGAGGGCAGCAGGCGTGAGCGAGTCCAGGTTGTGGAAGACGAAGTTCAACTCCGGGTGCCGGGCCCCCACTACGGCGTAATCGGCCTGGGTGAGCACGGGAAAATGGTCGGTGCGGCGGCCCGCGTCGAGCCAAGCGCTGTAATCCACCACTTCCTTCAGGCCATTAGGCAGCATAAACGGCACCGGGCGCTGACCCGAGTACACGTAGTCGGCGCCCAGGTCATTCATCTGGAACTTGTCGAGAAAAGACGAATAGAGGTGGCCGACTGCGCGCAGATCGGCATATTCTACCGAGGAGAGCCGCGAAAGATCGACCAGCACGCGGGGTACGTTCTGCCCGCCCAGGTTGAGCACTTCGTGGGTATGGCGGCGGTGGTACTGGAAGGGGTCGATGGGCACCTGGGTAACCGGCTGTATCGGCTTGGCCTCGGCGGCGCGGTTCGTGTACCGGTCGATGAGGGCGCGGGCCACGGGAGCTTCGGCTTCGGGAGCTTCCGTAAGCGAAACGCGCACGGTGTCGCCGAGGCCATCTTCCAGCAGGGTGCCGATGCCCACGGCCGACTTGATACGGCCGTCTTCGGCCTCGCCCGCTTCCGTCACGCCCAGGTGCAGCGGGTACGGCTGCAGCCCTTCTTCGTCGAGCTTCTGCACCAGCATGCGGTAGGCCTGCACCATCACCTGGGTGTTGGAGGCCTTCATGCTCAGCACCACGTCGTAGTAGTTTTCTTCCTCGCAGAGCCGCAAAAACTCCAGGGCTGATTCCACCATGCCCAGGGGCGTGTCGCCGTAGCGGCTCAGAATCCGGTCCGACAACGAACCGTGGTTGGTACCGATGCGCATGGCCGTGCCATATTGCTTGCAGATCTGCACCAGGGGGCGGAACCGCTCCCGGATGCGCTCCACCTCGGCGGCGTAGGAGGCATCGGTGTAGTCGATGACGTCGAACTTCTTTTTATCGGCGTAGTTGCCGGGGTTCACGCGCACTTTCTCCACGATACGGGCAGCCAGTTCGGCGGCGTTGGGCGTGAAGTGAATATCAGCAATGAGCGGCACGTTGCAGCCCCGCTTGCGCAACTCCTTCTTGATTTCCAGCAGGTTCTGGGCTTCCTTCACGCTGGGGGCCGTAATGCGCACGTACTCGCAGCCAGCCTCCACCATGCGCAGGGTCTGCTCCACCGAGCCCAGCGTGTCCATGGTGTCCACGGTGGTCATGCTCTGCACCCGGATGGGGTTGAGGCCACCCAGGGGCAGGTCGCCGATTTTCACTTCCCGGGAGAGGCGGCGCTTGTATTCGGTGAGGCTGGGGCAATACGTCTTGTTCATAGAAAGGGAAACCGACGACGAAAGGCGAAAGTTGCGGGAGAAAGGCGGTACCAGCCGCAAAGGTACGAGCCAGCCGCTACGTTTAGCAGCGCCGTTCTCCGGCCCACCACCGCCGCAGGCGGCGCAGCGGGTGTTGCTTTTTGTATCGTACAACTCGAACGCAGTTACTACCTTGCCGCGGCTCCCCGCTTCTCATCTCCCTTCTCGCCCAGCCTGCATGTCTGAGTTCAATTCTTCGCGCCGTTACTTTCTGAAACTGACCGGGTTTTCGCTGGCCGCGCTGCCCCTGGCCCTTTCCGGGTGCGCGGCCGCCCTGCCCGGTTCCCGCAAAGCGCCTTCGTATCTGGTGTACGTGGGTACCTACGCCGCTGCCGACGCCGACAGCCTGTTTCTGTACCGGCTGAATGCGGAAACCGGCGCCCTCACCCGCGTAGGCGCCACCAAAGCCGGCCCCAACCCCACTTACCTGACCCTGGATCCGCAGCAGCGCCTGCTGTACACCGCCAACGAAACCGAGGAATACAAGGGCATGAAGAGCGGCTCGGTACGGGCCTTTGCCGTCGACCGCAAAACCGGCGGCCTCACCCTGCTCAATGAGCAGTCGTCGTTTGGGCCGGGGCCGTGCTACGTCAGCCTCGACCACTCGCGCCGCCTGGCCTTGGTGGCCAACTACGGCGGGGGCAGCGTGTGCGCCCTGCCCGTGCAGGCCGATGGCCGCCTGGGTGCGCCCTCGGCCACCCGGCAGCACACCGGCTCGGGGCCCCACAAAAACCAGAACGTACCCCACGCCCACTGCTTCCTGCCCGACCCTGCCAACCGCTTTGCCCTGGCCGTGGACCTGGGCATCGACCAGGTGGTGGCCTACCCGCTGGCGCCGGGTACGGGCAAATTTCTCAACACCCCCACCACGGCCTTCACCACCGCGCCGGGTGCCGGGCCGCGCCACCTCGTCTTTCACCCCAACCAGCGCTGGGCCTACCTCATCAACGAGCTGAACTCCACCGTCACGGCCCTGAGCTACGATGCCGCCCAGGGCAAATTCAGCGAGCTGCACACCCTGCCCACGCTGCCCGCCAACTTTACCGCGTGGAATGCCTGCGCCGATATTCATGTGTCGCCCAACGGCCGGTTTCTCTACGCCTCCAACCGGGGCCACAACAGCATTGTGGTCTACGCCATTGACCAGGCCAGCGGGAAGCTCACCTGGGTGCAGCACGCCGATACGCAGGGCAGGATTCCGCGCAACTTTGCCCTCGACCCCAGCGGCCGCGTGGCGCTGGTAGCCAATCAGCAGACCAACAATATCGTCACCTACCGCATTGATGAAAAGACCGGCCAGCTTGCTGCTACCGGCACGTCGGTGGAAGTGTCGGCACCGGTGTGCCTGCAGGTGGTGCCGGATTTTCTGGCCTAGCGTGGCTGGGAACGTGCTGATGCCCTGCTCGCCATAACAGCCATTGCATCAGCACATTCACCCCATATTGGCACATTACTCCCCGACCTCCAATACGATTTTACCGATGTGCGCGCTGCTTTCCATGAGCTGATGCGCCGCTACGGCCTCGGCCAGCGGGAAGCGCCGGTAAATGACGGGCCGGAACCGGCCGGCCGCCAGCAGCGGCCACACGTGCTGCTCCACCGTGGCGGCCAGCGCGGCTTTGAACTCGGCGGAGCGGGGGCGCAGGGTGCTGCCCGTGACGGTGAGGCGGCGGCGCATCATGTCCAGGGCATTGAACTCGGCTTTGGGGCCCTGCATGGCGTTGATGAACACCAAGCGGCCATCCTCCTTGAGCAGGCGCAGGTTCTTGGGGGTATAGTCGCCGCCAATCATGTCCAGCACCACGTCTACGCCCTGGTCTTTCAGTTCGGCTTCGAAATCCTCGGTCTTGTAGTTGAAGCAGCGCGTAGCTCCCAGCTTTTCGCAGGCGCGGCATTTCTCGTCGGAGCCGGCCGTGGCAAACACCGGGGAGCCCAGCGCCGCTGCCAGCTGAATGGCCGTAACGCCGATGCCGCTGCTGCCGCCGTGCACCAGCAGGGTTTCGCCGGGTTGCAGCTGCCCCCGCTGAAACACGTTGTGCCACACGGTGAATACCGTTTCGGGCAGCGTGGCGGCTTCGGCCATGCTCCAGCCGGGGGGCACGGGCAAGCAGTGGCGGGCATCCACCACGGCGTATTCGGCGTAGCCACCCGCGGCCAGCAGGGCGCACACCGCGTCGCCGGGGTGCCAGCGCCCGACCTCCGCTCCCACGGCCTCCACAATGCCGGCTATTTCCAGCCCCGGCACGGTGCCCGCTACGTCGCCGCTGCCGGCGTATTTGCCCTGGCGCAAAAGCACGTCGGGGCGGTTGACGCCGGCGGCCTGCACGCGCACCAGCACCTGGTGCGGGGCCGGCTCGGGTATATCGGCAGAAGTAAGCTGCAAGACTTCAGGGCCGCCGGGCTGGGTAATGATGATCTGATGCATAAAAAGAGAAAAAGGCAGGGCTATAAAGTTGCGTTACCGGCAGACCGCCTACGTCACCTACGCCAGCGGGCAGTGGTAGTTTCGGCAGGTTTTGGCCGGTACTGCTTGTCCGCCCGGCGGCAGGCTGCGTACTTGCAGGCCTTACTGCTTTGCCCACCCTTATGAAAGACCGCCCCATCTGGATTACCCTGCTTGGCAATATGACCAAGGCTACCGGCCTAGCCGCCTGGCAAACCGGCCGCCTGTTTCGCAAAGCCGCCGCGGCCGCCCTGGAGTCGGTGCAGGAAGTGCTACGGGCGGAAGTGAAGAAAGGCAATGGCCGGCTAGTACAAGACTTTCTGGCCAACAAAGCCCTGCCGGCGGCACGGGCCCTGCTGCTGGAGCGCATGGCGGCCCGGCTGCTGGTGCGCATTGGGCTGCGCGGGGCCCTGGCCTCCAGCGTGGTCGGCTGGATTTTGCCTTTTGTGGTAGAGCAGCTGGTGAAAGTTGCGCAGCGCACGGGGGTAATCGATAAGCTCAGGGCTCACCCCGCCGTGGCCGATACGCTCACGCGCCTCGATGAGCTGAAGCGCGCCGCCTGGAAAACGCTGGTGCCGGATGCCGGCAGCGGCGCCGAAGTGCTGCCCGATGACGCCGAAGGCCCACGGCTGCTTTCCTGACCGGGCTTCAGCGCTGAGTATGCCTTAGCCGGAAGGAACCGTTATCCTATCCCAGAATTCCCTTGTTTCAGGCCCGCAACGTGGTTTTTGTCAACTCCCGGCGCAATCGGATGGCCGAAACTGAGCGTTTCCCGTATAGCCAACCTTCACCAGCTTTACGACCTTTATGAAACTCTCTTTCAAGTCTCTCGTGTTGTTTTCGGCATTTGCCGCCTTTGCTACCACCTCCTGCTCGGAGCGCCAGCAGGAAAACACGGAAGCCGCCACCGAAAATGCCGTGGATCAGGCCGGCGACGCTACCAGCGAAGCCGCCAATGAAGTGCAGGCTGACATGGCTACCGAGCCCGGTGACACGGCCGTAGTGCAGAACAAAGAAGCCGACAAACTCGTGGAGAAAGTACCCGCTACGCCGCAGAACTAGTTACTGCCTTTTATCCGCAAAGCTCCTGCTCAAACCTTGGTTTGGGCAGGAGCTTTTGTTTTATTCCTGCCCGCTGCTGCCTTGGGCTGTTACCAGCCCCCGTGTACGTATCTTGAGGCCGTTTCGCCCCGGAAAGTTATTTCGGTGGTCTTCGCCTTGCTTTTATGTTCGCTCGTACCTGGTTGTGGCTAGCTGCCTGCTTTCTTTCGGTTCCGGCTTGGGCGGGGGGCCCGGCTCCGGCTGCTCCTCCCACGTTGGCCGACCAGTTTGTTGAGTTTTTTGCCCGCCTGCTTTCGCCCTGGGGGTTTCCAGCACGCTGGCACTGCGGGCACTGGACCAGCTTCCACGGCTGGCTCTACATCGTGTCCGATCTGATGATCTGGGCGGCTTACTTCGCTATTCCTTTCCTGCTGATCAACTTTATCCGGCAGCGCCGCGACATGCCCTTCAACCGCCTGTTCTGGCTTTTTGGGCTGTTTATTTTTGCCTGCGGCGCCACGCATTTGCTCGACGCCCTGATTTTCTGGGTGCCCGTTTACCGGCTGAGCGGCCTCGTCCGGCTGATTACGGCCCTGGCCTCCTGGGGCACGGTGCTGGCCCTGTTTGGGGTGATTCCCAAAGCCCTCCTGCTGAAAACGCCCACCGAGCTGGAAAGTATCGTTCAGGCACGCACCACGGAGCTGGCTGCCACCAACCAGCAGCTCCAGGACGTGGCCGCCCAGCTCCGGCAGCAGAACGCCACGCTGGCCCGCACCAACCGCGACCTGGACACCTTCGTGTATACAGCCTCCCACGACCTGAAGCAACCCGTGCTGAACCTGTCGGGCCTGCTGGAGGAACTCACGCGCACGGCTACCTTCGCCGAACCCGAGGCCGGCCCCATGCTGAAGATGGTGGATGCGTCGCTCAACCAGCTGCTGGGTACTATTCAGTCCCTGGCAGAAGTGGTGCAGGTGCAGCGCCCGGCCCACCTGCTCCCTCCCGAGCCGGTAGAGCTGCAGCCCTTGGTGGAGGAAGTGCTCCGCAACGTGCAGAATCTGCATCCTAACACCGCTACCTGGACGCTGGCCTTGGCCAACATTCCGGCCCTGCACCTGGAGCCGGCCACCCTACGCAGCGTGCTGTATAACCTGCTCAGCAATGCCGTGAAGTACGCCGACCCCACCCGCCCCGCCCAGATTGAGGTGCGCACGGAATGGCAGCACGGCCAGCCCACCCTTGTGGTCCAGGACAACGGCCTGGGCATCGACCTGACCCGGCACGGCACGGAGCTGTTTAAATTATTCCGGCGCTTTCATGACCATATTCCCGGCACCGGGCTGGGTCTCTATCTGGTGCAGCGCCAGCTGGAGCAGGCCGGAGGGCATCTGGAGGTGGAGAGTGAGGTAGGAAAAGGCTCCACTTTCCGGGTGGTACTGCCGGCCCCCACAAGGCCAGGGCCTGGCTCTGCGCCTACTCAGTAGCAATAAAGCCAGCCCGGCTACCCGGGAAAATCGGCCCGCTGGGGCTGTAGGCACGCGTTGGCGGTCGGCTGCGGAAACCGGACGCCAGAAAAATATCGGCGGGTCGAAATCCGGCTGGCCCAACACTACGCACTTACCAATACCTTAGGGTGCGCCTTTTCTCGTTTAGCCTCCGCCGCTGCCGTGTCCACCTCTTTCGCTGACGTTTCTTTCGTGTTTGACGCACTGCCGGGCTCCGTGCTCCTGCTGCAGGCCAATGCGCCGGACTTTACGCTACTGGCCCTCAGCGACGACCTGCTGCCCCGCCTTGCCTCCACCCGAGCGGAGGTAGTAGGCCGCAGCCTCTGGGCCGTGTGTACTGCCAACCCGGCCCTACCCGGCGCCGCCAAGCCAGCCGGCCTGGCCAGCGCCTTGCAGCATGCCCTGCTTACCCGGCAAGCCACCCAGTACGCCATCGGGCCGGGCTGGAGCCCCCACGAAGAGGAGGCCAACTGGGTAACCCACATCCGGCCGGTGTCCGATGCAACCGGGGAAGTTCGCTACCTGGTGCTCAGCTTCAGCCACGGCGGGCGGCTACCAGCGGCGGGTGTTCTGCAAGGGCAGGAAAGTGCTTCTTACGACCAAACCCTGCTTGAAGCGTGCCCCATTGCCACGGCGCTTTACTTAGGCCCGGAAATACGGGTGCAGTACGCCAATGCCTTGATGCTGGAGTACTGGGGCAAGGACCCATCGGTAGTGGGCAAAACTTTCTGCGAAGCGCTGCCGGGACCGGAGAGCCGCGCCTTCCAAGCCCGGCTGGAGCAGGTATATGCTACCGGAGAGGCCTACGCGGGGGTATACGAAAAGGCTGCTGTACTGACAGACGGGGCAGCGCACACTGCCTATTTCGATTTTACCTGCAAGCCCCTGCGCACCCCCCAGGGCCACGTGTACGGCATTCATCACACGGCCACCGACGTAACGGATGAGGTGCTGACCCGCCAAAAAAGTGAGGCCCGCCGGGAGGAGCTGGAGTGGTTTAAATTCATGGCCGATCAGGCCCGCGACTTATTTATCCTGGTGCGCGAGAATGGCACTTTTGCTTACCTGAACACCCAGGCGCTGGAAACCTGGGGCTACACCGCCCGGGAAGCCCAGCAACTGCACGTAGCCGACATCGACCCCACGTACCAACCCAGAATGTTTGCCCTGGGCTTTGCCAAGGCCCAGCGCGAAATCATTCCCCCTTTCGAAACCCTGCACAAGCGCAAGGACGGACACGTGTTTCCGGTGGAAGTGAGCATGAATGCACTGGTGCTGGGCGGCAAGCCCCACCTGCTGGCCGTAGCCCGCGACATCACCCAGAAAAAGCGCGACCTGGAGGCCCTGCAGGAAAGTGAAGAGCGGTTCCGCATCATGGCCGACGCCGCCCCCAGCCAGGTGTGGGCCGTGCACCCGGATTCGTCGGTGCGCTACGTGAACCGTACGTTTCTGGAGTTTGTGGGCCTCGACCTGCCTCAATACCTGGCGAAAGGCTGGTTTTCCTTTTTACACCCCAGCGAGGCGGCCTTTGCCCAGCGCACCCTGGAGCAGGCCATTGACGAGCGGAAACCTTACAGTTTGGAGCACCGCATGCGGCGCCACGATGGCGTGTACCGCTGGTTTCTCTCCCAGGGCGCCCCCAGCTACTACGCCAACGGAGAGCTGTACGGCTACGTGGGCGCCGCCATCGACATCACGGAGCTCAAGCTGGCCAACGAGCAGCTGGTCCGGATAAATAACGACCTGGACAATTTTGTGTACACGGCCTCCCACGACCTGAAGGCCCCCATCAGCAACATCGAAGGCCTGCTCCACGCCCTGCTGCGCGTGCTCCCCCCGGAAACGCTGCAGTCGGAACAGGTGCTGCAGCTCACGGCACTCATGCAGGAGTCGGTGGAGCGGTTCAGCAAGACCATTGCCAACCTCACGGACGTAGCCAAGCTGCAAAAAGAACACAGCGCCGAAGCCGTGCCCGTGCAGCTGGCCACCGCCATTCGGGAAGTGCTCCTGGACCTGCAACCCCAGCTCGGCCGCGGGCACCTGCAGGTGGAAGTTGACGAAACCATCACCATCCGCTTTTCCGAGAAAAACATCCGCTCCGTGGTGTACAACCTGCTTAGCAACGCCCTTAAATATTGCGCCCCGGAGCGGGAGCCCCACATTGTAGTGCGCTGCGAAGCCCGGGACGAGCACCACGTGCTCACGGTGGCCGATAATGGGCTGGGACTGGATGCCAACCAGCAGCGCCAGCTGTTCATTATGTTCAAGCGCCTACACAGCCACGTAGAAGGTTCGGGCGTTGGACTCTACATGGTCAAGAAGATTATGGAAAACAGTGGGGGCCGCATTGAGGTGGAAAGCACGCCGGGCCTGGGGTCCACGTTCCGGGTGTACTTTGCCCGCTAACCCCGCAGTGATTCAGCACGAGTCATAAACAGAGCAAGCCCCATCCGGCGTGGGCCGAACGGGGCTTGCAGTAGTTTAAGCAAACACGCTTATTGCTTGTCTTCCAGCTTTTTTAGCCGGTCGTAGGTTTTCTGGGAAAGCTCGTACTGATGCTGCACGGCCACCCGGATGGAGCCGGTGCGGGTGCCTTGCTCCAGGGCGTCTTCGTAGGCTTTCAAAGCCCACTCCTCCCCGTACACATTGGAGCCCAGGATGGCTTTTTCGCTCCGGCCCGTGAGCAGGGCCTTGGCGTCCATCCAGCCTCGGTAAAGCTTGCCTTTCAGCGTGGTGCTCGTTTCCGTGGGCTCCCCCTGCGCCCGCAGGGCGGCATTCAGCTCGTTGGAGAACTGCTGACTCTGGCTGACCAACTGCTTGTAGTAGCCCGTCAGCTCGGCATCGGTGCTTTCGGCGGCCGCGCGCTGGTACCCTTCTATCCGGTCGTTTACGAAATACAGCAGCTCCCGCAGCGTGTCGGCCTGGTTGGTTTGCGAAGCGGTTTTATTGCGGCGCGCCAGGTAGCCTACCCCGGCTACGAGCAGGGCCCCACCCACCACCTTCTGCAGGGTGCTGAGTTTGTTGAGGCTGGCGGCCGAACGGCCCAGCAGGTCGCCCATGGTTCCTTGGGTAAAACGCGTTGCAGTAGCCGGGCCCGCCGCGCGTTGCGCGGTGCGGGCCGTGGGGTAAGATGATGCGGACTGGTTCATAGGTCTAGCGTAGGATGGTGAAAAACACCTTGCTCTACGACCTAGTTAAGCAGTTAGTTATGTTGAGCTTAGCCACTTGTTCCGGCCACACTGCTGCCGGGGCTGCCTGTTCTCTTTGACCCGAAACACGACCAGGACTTGCTTGTGCGACCGAAAAGTGTAAGTTTGGTGCCAATGCTCCGGTATATTCTTCATGGAAATCCACCCCGAACTTGTTACCATTCGCCGGCAGATGCGCCAGCTGTTTCATGAGCGGGCGGAGCTGGGCACCCTCGACACGTTGCGCCAGCAGTGGCAGCAGACCCTGAAAGCCTTGCAGCAGCAGGCGCTGGAGCCGCAGGTAGCCCTGCGCGTGGCCAACAGTCTTACGCAGCTGGCCGCCCTGGAGCAGCCCGCCTCGGTTTTCTGGTCGAGCCAGGCCCGGCGGCAGCAGCTGGAAAATGCCCTTATTCGCGCCGTGCAGGAGCTATAGCCTCCGGCCTACCCCCACCACTACGGTCCAGCTACACCGGCCCTGGCCTCGCCGGTGCCGGCCCGCCCCCCAGCGGCCCCGCGGATTTTTGACGCCAAATAGGCGGCCTGCGCGTGTACATCCGCTTTCGTTTGGCTAAGTTCGCAGCGGCTTAGGCCGGCTACACGTGTCCTTTTTGCTTTGCTGGACCCGTACCGCGCTGCTTGCTCCTACTTCACCTACAGCACACAATCTCCATGCTGCTTTCTTCTTTTACCGGTTTTTTACCGCCCCGGATGGCCCGGCAACTGCTGGCTATCTGTGGCCTTGCGCTGCTGAGCCCGGCCGCTCTGGCCGAAGAGCTCAAGTCGCCCAACGGGCAGCTTACCCTCAACTTCGACCTGCAGGCCGGCGGGGTGCCCACTTACCGGCTTACCTACAAGGGCCGCGACGTTATCAAGGCCAGCAAGCTGGGCCTGGAGCTGAAGGGCACCACCAGCCTGCAAAGTGGCTTTGCGCAAACCGACAAGCAAACCCGCTCCTTCGACGAAACCTGGCAGCCGGTGTGGGGCGAGGCCAAAACCATCCGCAACCACTACAACGAGCTGGCTGTGACGCTCACGCAGGCCGAAACCCAGCGCACCATCCGCGTCCGGTTTCGGGTGTTCGACGACGGGCTGGGTTTCCGCTACGAGTTTCCGCGCCAGCCCAAGCTCGACTACTTTACCATCAAGGAGGAGCGCACCCAGTTTGCCCTGGCCGGCGACCATAAGGCCTTCTGGCTACCCGGCGACTACGACACCCAGGAGTACAGCACCGTTACGTCGAAGCTCTCGGAGGTGCGCGGCAAGATGAAGGCCGCCGTGACGCCAAACGCCTCCCAGACGACCTTTTCGCCTACCGGCCTGCAAACCCCGCTCATGCTCAAAAGCCAGGACGGGCTTTACATCAACATTCACGAGGCCGCCCTCATCGACTACAGTTGCATGCACCTTGACTTGGACGACAAGAACATGGTGCTGGAAAGCCACCTGACGCCCGACGCGGTGGGCGACAAAGGCCTGATTCAGACCCCGGCCAACTCGCCCTGGCGCACGGTGATTGTGAGTGATAAAGCCGGCGACATCCTGCTCTCCAAGCTGGTGCTGAACCTCAACGAGCCCACCAAGTTCAAGGATGTGTCGTGGATCAAGCCGGTGAAGTACGTGGGCGTGTGGTGGGAAATGATTACGGGCAAGAGCACGTGGTCGTACACCAACATGGACAACATCAAGCTCGACTCGGTAGACTACCAGAAGGTGAAGCCCAACGGCACCCACGCCGCCAACACGGCCCACGTGAAGGAGTACATCGACTTTGCCGCCCAGCATGGGTTTGATGCCGTGCTGGTAGAAGGCTGGAACACGGGCTGGGAAGACTGGTTTGGCAAGCACAAGGACTACGTGTTCGACTTCGTGACCCCCTACCCCGATTTTGACGTGGCCGAGCTGAGCCGCTACGCCGCCACCAAGGGCGTGAAAATCATCATGCACCACGAAACCTCGGGCTCGGTGCGCAACTACGAGCGGCACCTGGATGAGGCGTTTCAGTTCATGAACAAGTACGGCTACAACGCGGTGAAAACCGGCTACGTGGGCGACATCGTGCCCCTGGGCCACCACCACTACGACCAGTGGGTAAACAACCACTACCAGTACGTGCTGGAAAAGGCCGCCGACTATAAAATCATGGTAAACGGCCACGAAGCCGTGCGCCCCACCGGCCTGGCCCGCACCTACCCCAACCTGATTGGCAACGAGGCCGCCCGGGGCACGGAGTACGAATCCTTCGGCGGCAACAACGCCGACCACACCACCATCCTGCCCTTTACCCGCCTCATTGGGGGCCCCATGGACTACACGCCCGGCATCTTCCAGACCAAGGTGAGTGCCTACAACCCGCAGAACACGTCCTTCGTGCACAGCACCCTGGCCCGGCAGCTGGCCCTGTACGTGACCATGTACTCGCCCCTGCAGATGGCCGCCGATCTGCCCGAAACCTACAACAAGCACCTCGACGCCTTCCAGTTCATCAAAGACGTGGCCGTGGACTGGGACGATACGAAAGTGCTGGAAGCCGAGCCCGGCGACTACATCACCTACGCCCGCAAGGCCAAGGGCAAGAGCAGCTGGTTTGTGGGCAGCACCTGCGACGAGAACGGGCGCACCTCGAAAATTGACCTGAGCTTCCTGGAGCCTGGCAAGAAATACGTGGCCACCATCTATGCCGACAGCAAGGGCGCCCACTACCAGTACAACCCGCAGGCCTACCAGATCCGCAAGCTGAACGTGACCAGCAAAACCAAGCTGACCCAGCTCTGCGCCCCCGGCGGCGGCTATGCTATCAGCCTGATAGAAGCGGGCCGCTAAACGGAAAGCCCAAGATAAAAGAAGCCCCTTTCGCAGCTGCGAAAGGGGCTTCTTTTTGATTTATGAGTCGGCTTTAAATCAGCTTATCGGGGGTGATGGGCAGCTCCCGCACCCGCTTGCCGGTGGCGTTGAACACGGCATTGGCAATGGCCGGTGCTACGCCGATAATGGCTATTTCGCCAATACCCTTCGTACCCAGGGCATTCACGTGGGGGTCGGGCTGGTTGACGAAGGCTACTTCCACGGCTGGCGAATCGGCGTGCACGGGCACGTGGTAGTCGGCAAAGTCCTTGGTGACGTAGCGCCCAAACCGGTCGTCGATGTGGGCTGCCTCCATCAGGGCCATGCCGATACCGCCCACGGCCCCGCCCTTCATCTGGTTGCCGGCCGTTTTCTCATTCACGATAGTCCCGGCATCAGCGCAGGAAACCAGCTTGCTCACGCGCACTTCTCCGGTCAGCTCATGC
Organism: Hymenobacter lutimineralis; assembly: GCF_008271285.1. Classification (NCBI taxonomy): domain Bacteria; kingdom Pseudomonadati; phylum Bacteroidota; class Cytophagia; order Cytophagales; family Hymenobacteraceae; genus Hymenobacter; species Hymenobacter lutimineralis. The sequence goes on from NZ_VTHL01000027.1 coordinate 37,598, forward strand.
ACCCGCACCTCGGCAAAATGCACCGAAAACGAGTACATGGAATACTGCTGGCCTTCCGGGCCGGGGCGGGCTTCCACCGTCACGGCTTTGTCACCGCCCTGCTTGATCAGGTCGGCGTAAGCCACGCGGGTGGCGGGGTTGCTGCTTAACGCCAGGTAGCCATCGGTTAGGGTCACGTCTTCTTTTTTAGCGGAAGCAAAGGCAGGGTTGCCGGCCCCAGCCAGGCCGCGCAGCTTGTCTTTCAGGGCTAGGCAGGCTTCCTGCGTGGCTGGCCCTACGCTGTTTACCGTGGAGGAGCCGCCCTGGGTGCCGGCCTTGGGAAACGAGGAGTTGCCGAGCTCAAACCGGATTTTCTTGGGGTCCAGCCCTAGCGTGTCGGCCGCAATCTGCGTCATCACGGTGCCGGTGCCCGGGCCAATGTCGGTGGTGGCACACTGCAGCAGCACGGTGCCATTTGCCAGCAGCTGGGCTCCTACGGTGGCCGCTCCGCGGTGCGCGCCAAACGTGCCCACGCCCATGCCGTAGCCGATGAGCCACTCCCCGTCGCGCAGGGAGCCGGGCTTGAGCTGGCGCTTGCTCCAGCCAACCCGCTCGGCCCCCAGCTGGTAGCACTCCTTCAGAAACTTAGTGCTCCAGGGCTTGCCGTTTTCCGGGTCCTTGTCGGTGTAGTTGCGCAGGCGGAACTCCAGGGGGTCCAGGTTCAGCATATGCGCCATTTCATCCATAGCCGACTCCAGCGCAAAGGCCCCGGTAGCCTCACCCGGGCCGCGCATCCAGATGGGCGAACATACGTCCAGCGAAACCAGGCGGTAGCGCGTCGTCACGTTGGGGGCCTGGTACATCATCCGCGTCTGGGCCAGGGTCGACTCAGTGAACTCCTCGTAGTTGGAGGTTTGCCCGATGGATTCGTGGGTAATGGCCGTGATTTTGCCGTCGGGGGTGGCGCTCATGCCCAGCTTCTGCCAGGTGTAGGGCCGGTAGCCTACGTTGGTAAACATCTGCTCCCGGGTCAGCATCAGCTTTACCGGCCGGTTGACCACCTTGGCGGCAATAATGGCCGCCGACTCGTGGGGCCAGCTGTGCAGGGCGTTGCCGAAAGCCCCGCCCACGAAGGTGGCAATGACTTTCACGTTTTCCTCGGGCAGGTTCCACTCCTTGGCGAAGTCGCGACGGGTGGCCATGGTGCCCTGGGTTTTGTCGTAAATCGTGAGCTTATCAGCAGCCTCCCAGTGGGCCGTAATGGCCTGCAATTCCATGGGATGGTGTACTTCCGTGGGAATGACGTACTCACTTTCCAGCTTGATAGCGCCCAACTTATAAGCATCAGCCTGGCCGCGCTGGTAGTCGTTCATGGGGTGCTTGGGGTTCTTCTTGGCCGCCGTGGGCAGGAAGGCTTCCGAGGCACCGGCCTCAAGGTTGGTTTTGTGCTTTTCCGGGGCGTATTGTCCCTTCACCAGCCGGGCCGCGTGCCGGGCCCGCTCCCAGCTGTCGGCCACCACTACGGCAATGGGCTGGTCGCTGTAGTGAATTTTGTCGTCCTTGAAAATTTTCAGGGGCCCGCCCACCGTAGCCGGCTGCGAGGGGTCTTTGCCCGCGGTATCAAAGCCCGGAACCTTAGGCGAGTTGAAGTGGGTGATAACGGCCAGCACGCCCGGGGCCCGCTCGGCGGCTTTGGCATCGACGCCGGTAAGACGGCCCTTAGCAATGGTACTGCCCACCAGCACCGCGTAGGCCATGTTGGGCAGCTCGTACTCGGCCGAGTATTTAGCCGCGCCGGTTACTTTCAGGTGGCCATCCACCCGGTTCATCGGCGCCCCGATCTGCTTGTTTTGCGCTTGCTCTTTCATAGAAAATCAGGGTTAGGCAGCCGAAGCAGCCGTTCGCAGGGCCTGCACAATGGTGTTAGGCCCAAGCTTGATCTTGTAGGCATTGTGCTTGAATGCCTTGGCCCCTTGCATGGCTACTTCCGCCGCCTGCCGGAAGGTATCTTCGGTGGCGGGCTTGCCCACCAGCAGCTGCTCGGCAGCCGTGAGGCGCCAGGGCTTGTGCGCCACCCCGCCCATGGCCAGCCGCGCCGCCTTGATGGTGTTGTTTTCAATGTCGAGGGCAGCGGCTACCGAGAGCAGGGCAAAGGCGTAAGAGGCCCGCTCCCGTACTTTCTGGTAGTGCACGTATTTGGTAAAAGGCCCATCGGGCACGTCCACGGCCGTTATCAGCTCACCTTTCTCCAGGTTGGTGTCTTTCTCCGGGGTGTCGCCGGGCAGGCGGTGGAAGTCGATAAACGGAATGCGCCGCTCCCCTTTTGGACCGCTTACCAGCACGGTAGCATCCAGGGCTACTAAGGCTACGCTCATGTCGGAGGGGTGCACGGCAATGCACTTGTCGCTAAAGCCGAAGATGGCGTGCATGCGGTTGATGCCTTCCAACGCACCGCAGCCCGAGCCCGGCTCCCGCTTGTTGCAGGGCATGGCCAGGTCGTAGAAATACGAGCAGCGGGTGCGCTGCAGCATATTGCCGCCCACGGTAGCCATGTTGCGCAGCTGGGCCGAAGCCCCGGCGTTCAGGGCCTGGGCCAGCAGCGGCTGCCGCTCCCGCACCTGCTTGTCGTCGGCCACCGTGGAGTTCAAAGCCAGGGCCCCGATGCGCAGCTTGCCCGGGTCGGCGTCGATGCGGGCCAGGGGCAGGCGGTTGATGTCGACCAGCTTCTGGGGCGTGGCGATGCCGCGCTTCATGAGGTCTACCAGGTTGGTGCCGCCGGCAATAAAGGTGGCATTCGGGTCCTTGGCTACGGCATCGATGGCGGCCTGCTGCTTGCTGGGGCGCACGTATTGAAACTGGTTCATACCTTCTGTCCTCCGTTTTTCACTTCCTGAATGGCTGCCACAATGTTGGAGTAGGCCCCGCACCGGCAAATGTTGCCGCTCATGTACTCCCGGATTTCGGCCTCCGAGCCGGCGTGACCTTCGCGCACGCAAGCCACGGCCGACATAATCTGGCCTGGGGTGCAGTAGCCGCACTGGAAACCGTCGTGCTTCACGAAGGCCTCCTGCATAGGATGCAGCTTGTCACCCTCAGCCAACCCCTCGATGGTAGTGATTTTCTTGCCTTCGTGCATCACGGCAAAGCTCAGGCAGCTGTTTACCCGCTGCCCATCTATGTGTACCGTGCAGGCCCCGCACTGCCCGTAGTCGCAGCCTTTCTTGGTGCCAGTGAGGTGTAGGTTTTCGCGCAGCAAGTCCAGCAGCGTGGTGCGCGGCTCCACCGAGAGCTTGTGCTTTACCCCGTTCACTTCCAGCTTCAGGGGCACTTTTTCGAAGGCCGCGGCTACTTTTTCATCCAGCTCGTTGGTAGCGGCCTGTACCACGGGCCCGGGCACGAAGGTCAATGCCGTCAGCAGCGACGACTGTTTGAGGAAGGTGCGGCGGCTTTCGTCGTGGCCGGTCGGCTGTTCCAGGTCGGGAGGAAGAGACATAAGAAGAAAGGATATAACGGAAGAAGGCCAGATGCTTTTGGACCCGCGTCGGGTGGGGCTGGTTATTACCGACTGACCCACCCACCGGCTGCCACGGACAATAAAGTTAGTTAAGGCGGGAAAAGATTTGCCGACCCAAACTAACAAGGAAATTACCGGTACCAGGCCGCGCTGATACGTATACGGGAAGTTCACACCGGAGGCGCGAAGAAACAACGGAAAAATGCGGCGGAAGGTAAGCGGGCGGACAGGGCAACTTAACGGTGGCCTACCCGCAGGGCTGTAGGGCCTGGCCTCGAGGGCAACTGGCGCATCCTATCCAGGGCGGCCCGGCACGGGGGCCGAATGCCTTATGCAACGTTTCGGCAGAAATGCCGCTCCTAGCTATGGGTTAACGCCCGTTCCATAGAGCTAGCACCCGTATTTTCCAACTTTCCCTCCTTACCACGATGAAATTACCGAAAGCTTTGCTAGGTGCCATGCTCGTTGGCATTACGGTGCACGCTACTGGCTGCGCCAAGAAAGGCACGCCCGAACCGGCGGGCGAAAAAGTAAGCAAGGACGGCAAAGAAGTCCCCCAACTGCCCGATAATTGCCCGGCCTGCGGACGCGGCTAAAAGCGTTGGCCCCGCCCCCGCCGTTATGACTAAGCCGCCGACCATTTTTGCTGCCCTTGCCCTTAACCTGGACGCAGATATGCTGGCAGCAGCTTTCCCTTTACTGGCCGATGGGGCCATTGGCGCGCTGGAATGGTCTTTTGATGCGCTATCAGGAGCAAACACACCGGTGTGGTTTACGGAGCTGTTGCATGCTTTTAGCAAAGAGCAGCGGCTAATTGGGCATGGCGTGTTTTTTTCGCTGCTTTCAGCCCGCTGGACCACCGAGCAGCAGCAATGGCTCCAGCGTCTCAACCAATTGGCGCGGCAATTTTCCTTCGACCACGTTACCGAGCATTTTGGCTTTTTCACGGGCCAGAACTTCCACTCCGGGGCGCCCTTACCCGTTCCCTATACGCCGGCCACCCTCCGGCTCGGGCAGGATCGGCTGTGCCGGATCAGCGAAGCCTGCAGCTGTCCGGCAGGACTTGAAAATCTGGCCTTTGCGTATTCCCTGGAAGAAGTAACACGCCACGGTGAGTTCCTGGATAAGCTGCTGACCCCGGTTAATGGGTTTCTCATCCTGGATTTGCACAATCTTTACTGTCAGCTCCACAATTTCTCTATTTCCTACGAGGAGCTTATCGCACTTTACCCCCTGGAAAAGGTGCGGGAAATTCATATTTCGGGCGGCAGCTGGGCGGATTCTTCCCTATTGCCCGACAAAAAGATCCGCCGCGACACCCACGACGATGCTGTCCCGGACGAGGTGTTTTCTCTGCTAAAGGCAACCATGCCCCGGTGCCCGCATCTGAAATACGTGGTCCTGGAGCAGCTAGGTAATGGCTTGCAAACTGAGCACAGCCAAACCCGCTTTCGCCAGGATTTTCTGCGGATGCAAAAGCTGGTTGCCCAGCAAAATCAGGAGTCGAAACCGACAGATTACCACTTCCTCCCCCGGCAGCCCGTTGTTTCCGGACCCGTCGAAGAAGATGTCCGGCTATATGCTCAACAGCAACAGCTTTCTCACATCCTCGAAACGGCCCATTCCTACGAGGAAGCCCACCAGCGGCTGCTTTTGTCGTCTTTGGCCCAATCGGAATGGCAAATCGAGCAGTGGGCACCTTATATGCTGGAAACGGCGCTGGGTATTGCCCAGAAGTGGCAGCTTAAGCCCAGTTGATCCATAAAGCTACTCCAGCCGCTGTGCTGACCGATCTTTTGCACGCTGCCACAGCCCAAGGCCAAGGCGCCATTGGCAAATCCGCTATGCCGCTGCTGAAGTAGAAATGGCCGGGGGTATGCCCACTGCCTGCATGACGTGGAAAACCACCAGATCCCGACTAATCATCTTCTCTCTCAGAGGCAGCGTCATCAGGTAGCGGTCGGCTACGTAATGAATAGCCTGCGAGGGGCCCAACACCTGCCAGCCCAAGCGGCTGATAGTAACTGAAGTAAGTATTTGATCAGCCAGTCGGAATTCAAATACCAACGACTCGGCATTCGGGTTTTGTAAAGCGACGAACAAGGCGGGTCGAACAACCATCATTACCATCTATATTAGTTATCATATGCAATATACTAATTTTGTTAGCAATTATCTGCTGCCTTCATCAATTGTTGCGCATGATCCTGCACGGACGCCTCTTCTGTGGTAGTGCTTGTCCAGTGCCTGCTTGTTCAGCTTTATGCCATAACGGTCATTAATCTTCAGCCCTTAGCCAACTTCCTCTAGAGTCCAGGCAACGATTATATTCTGCATTTCCGTTAGCTTCCGCTCGAATTGCCTGCATATCCTTTATCATAGCCTGGCCCATGGAGTATCTGCACTTGCTTGCCCTTGTCCTGATTGGTTTTGTGGCTGTTATTCACCTCTATATTCTGTGGCTAGAAATGTTTGCTTGGACCACCCGCGGCCCTAAAGTATTTCGCAACATTCCGGCCTCATTATTTCCGGCCACCCGGGTATTGGCTGCTAACCAAGGATTATACAATGGTTTTCTGGCGGCCGGGCTGGTTTGGTCGCTCTTCATTCCCGACTCTTCCTGGCAGCGGTATGTGGCCAGCTTCTTTCTCGGCTGCGTGGCCATAGCCGGGCTCTATGGAGCGGCCACCGCCAGCCACCGCATTCTGTATGTGCAGACGCTGCCAGCGGCGCTGGGGCTGCTCCTGTTGGCGCTGACAAACTAACGCTCAAGGTCCTGGCTGTTTGCCGGGGCCATCAATTGCGCAGCCCCCAACCTTTCATTTGCCGCATTTATGATGCCTGCCCTTCCCTACGTCTCCCCTGCTTTTGTTTCGCTGACGTACCAGGCCGGGCAGCATGTAGCCTTGCAATGGAAGCTGTCCGACGGGTCAGAACCTGAGCTCAAAGCACTGTATACATATGTTTTGCAGGTGATGATAGCCCAGCGGGCTCCCCGCCTTTTGAGCGACCATCGCCTACGGCCCCCTCTGTCCATGAGCTTGCAGCACTGGCTGCAAACGGAATGGATTCCTCAGGCAATTCGCGAGGCCCGTTACAGCCATTGTGCCATCGTGGAAAGCAGCAATCCTATTGGCCGGCTGGCGGCCCGAGCCATCGGGATGGCCGTGAACCCTGCCCTGGCAGTTCAATACTTTCAAACCTCAGAAGAGGCTGCTGCTTGGCTGCGGCAAGCCCCGCCAGCGCGGTAGCCTCCAACCAGAACGGATCCGGAGTACCTGCTACACCTTATTCTGCTTGCGAGGAAGGGAGCCGTGTGTATTACTTTGCCTTTTTTGCCGGATCGACGCAGGGCCAATGCAATATTTACTTCTAACTGATTAAAAGACACTTACTGTAACATAAGCTGGTTTTTCGATGGATTGGCCATCGTATACCGGTAAAGCAACGGGAGTATACTTCGCTGGGACTTCCCCAACTTTGCTCGTAGGCAACTGGTCGCATTGCCTGTAGAACCAAAGTTTTTGTAACTGCTTATCTGCGTAGAGATGTAGCGCGGCAGCAGACGCTTGTTTTCATTATGCGCACAAAAATACGCCGCCAGGCCCGGCGGATGAAGATCATCGTGTACCAGGAAACACTCTTTGACTACAAAGAGCATTTGTGGACGTTTCTGGGTGCTTTCGTGGGAATTGGAATTATCGGTTTGCTCAACCGTCACCGCCTCCCCACGGATGCGCCTTTGCTGATTGGTTCGTTTGGAGCGTCTTCGGTCCTGGTGTACGGGGTCATCAATAGTCCGCTGGCCCAGCCGCGCAACCTGCTCGGCGGCCATGTACTGAGTGCCTTTATTGGCGTGACGCTGTACCGCTGCATGCCGCAGGAGCTGTGGCTGGCGGCGGCCCTGGCCGTGTCTCTTTCCATTGTGGGCATGCAAATAACCAAGACGCTGCACCCGCCCGGTGGGGCTACGGCACTGATTGCCGTTATTGGCTCGCCCCAACTGAAGGCGCTGGGGTACAGTTACGTGTTCATGCCTGTGCTGTCGGGGGCGGTGGTACTGCTGCTGGTAGCGCTGGTGTTCAACAACCTTTCCCCCACGCGCCATTACCCTACCAACAAGCATTGGTATAGAATCTGGCAGCGCCGGTACTATGTGAAGGCCCTTAAGCGGCTAATAAATCAATAGTAGACTATTGTTCAGCACTTTATCGAATATTTTTAATCTTGACCCGGGCGGCGCTTAGCTTTACCAGCAATTTCTCGGGTAACAAAGTATTACTTTGCCTTGGTGTCAGTGTACTACTTATCAAAAGCTTCATCCGCAAGCCTGCGACCGAAGAGGCGGGAGCTGCAGCGGGGCCTCTATGACCGATTAGACTCCTGAAAAGGCCTCTCGTTCTTTCTACCTGCTACCGCTTAGGCGCAAAGCACTATTCCCATAGTTACAGCGCCTCTTACGAAGTAGGCGGCATATGTGAGACACGGTAGAGCGGTCAGCAGTACTTTTAACTATAGCGCAATCACTCAGCACCATCTCCTATGGGTCGGCTCCTTTTTCTACTCTGCATCACTAGCTTCTGACCGCTGCCCACCGTCTCAGCCCAGCAGGCGTCACCAGCCGCAGTTACCGCGGAGCCGATGTACAGGGTAGCGCTGGTAAGTACAAAGAACATAGCTGGTATCTGCTAATTGGTTCTATACGACGGACTAACCCCCAATCCTAAAGGGAAGAAGTACCAGAAGAATGGGCGAACCCGAGAGGTTGCAGCCGAAGCAGACGAGCTAGACTTCCTATACAACCAAGGGTGGGAAGTGCTGCCCAATGGCTTGGCAGAGGGCGGGCCTGGTCTGCACCATTATATGCTTAAGCGCCGCAACCAATAATCCTTCTTGTTATGCAGCTTCCTTGCGCTCAACGCCAGAAATTTCGTTGGCTGCTCGGACTGCTTTGGATGCTCTATTTTCTCCTGCTTGGGCAGGGCCTACTCTTTGAGTGGGTCTTACCCCACGGCCAACTGGAAAGCTATGATGCATGGATGAGGTACCAGCAGTGGCAATTGGGGTGGCAACGCGGTGCCTGTCTCCTAGCACTGAGCCTACTCCTAGCAGCCGTTTGTGCTTATCGTAAAATACCGCAAGTCTATTCTGACTATGAATGGCAATATGCGCTAGCCCGCTACCTCACCTTTTTGCTGATGCTGATGCTGAGTATATGGTTGGTTGCCGCTTTTTGTGTTCCAGGAGGCTTCATGCTAGGTTGACTATAGCAGGTTGGCGTTATAATCACCGTAGTATATAGACACAAAAAAAGCCGCCCCACCCGGAACGGCTTTTTTTGTAGAAAACTAGCTCTATTCGTGTTAAAGGGGCTTTGTCCGAATTTGGGTGGCTATTTGGGTGGCTAGCCTACCCGAACGGCACTGGGTTTATTGCTTCACCACCCTCACCTGGGCGGGGCAACCATTGATGACCAAGCGCACGATGTAGAGCCCGGCGGGCCAGCCGCCTAGCTCGGGCACGACTAGCTTGGCGGGGCCAGCCGGGGCGCTGACCAGCCGGCGAAGCAGCACGCGGCCGGTGATGTCGGTCAGGGTCAGGGGCGCGGCCACCAGCGGGGCGGCCGAGCTGAAGTCCAACGTGAGGACAGCCCCGCTGCCCAGCGGCACAGGCGCTGCCCGCAGGCTAGTGGCGCGGGCCGAGAAAGTGGGCAGGCTCAACGGCAGCGAACCGTCGCGGCCTTCAATGAGGAGCGGGTCGGGGCTGAAGTAGGGTTCGCCGAGTTGGCCCTCACTGTTCTTACCCCAGGCCCAGAGCGTGCCGTCTTGCTGGATGGCCACGGTATGATAACCGCCCGCCGCTACACTCTTCCAGTCAGTAGCTGTGCCCACTTGCAGGGGAACTGTACGCTGGATGTCGGTGCCGTCGCCGAGCTGGCCCTCGATGTTCCTACCCCAGGCCCAGAGCGTTCCATCCTGCTGGATGGCCACGGTTTGGGACTTCCCCGCCGCCACGCTCTTCCAGTTAGTGGCCGTGCCTATTTGCACAGGGGCGTTGCGCTGGACACCGAAGGTGCCGTCGCCGAGCTGGCTGTCGTGGTTGTCGCCCCAAGCCCAGAGCGTGCCATCAGTGCGCACGGACACAGTGTGGGAGTTCCCCGCCGCCACGCTCTTCCAGTTAGTGGCCGTGTCTATTTGCACAGGGACGTTGCGCTGGCCACCAGTAGTGCCGTCGCCGAGCTGACCGTAGACGTTGCTCCCCCAGGCCCAGCGCGTACCGTCTTGCTGGATGGCCACGGTATGATAATCGCCCGCCGCCACGCTCTGCCAGGTGGTGGCCGCGCTTACTTGCACGGGAACCCAGCGTAGGGTGGTGGTGCCGTCGCCGAGCTGGCCGAAGACGTTCCTACCCCAGGCCCAGAGCGTGCCGTCTTGCTGGATGGCCACGGTATGATGACCGCCCGCCGCTACACTCTTCCAGGTGGTGGCTGTGCCTACCCGCACGGGGGCGTTACGCTGGGTGAGGGTGCCGTCGCCGAGCTGGCCCTGGATGTTAGCACCCCAGGCCCAGAGCGTGCCGTCGCTGCGCACAGCCACGGTATAGTAACTGCCCGCCGCCACGCTCACCCAGTTGGTAGCTGAGCCTACTTGCACGGGAACCCAGCGTAGGGTGGTGGTAGCCTCGCCTAGCTGGCCATAGGAGTTGTCGCCCCAGGCCCAGAGCGTGCCGTCTTGGCGAATGGCCACGGTATGAGCGATGCCCGCCGACACGCTGGCCCAGGTGGTAGCTGTGCCGATACGCTCCGGGTAGAGTTGGGTACTAGGCAGCAACTGTGTGCTGCCTACTTGGCCAGATGAGTTGCTCCCCCAAGCCCAGAGCGTGCCATCGGTGTGCACGGCCACAGTGTAGTACCGACCCGCCGCCACGCTGGCCCAGTTAGTGGCCGTGCCCACTTGCACGGGGCTTGGGGTGTTCAGGGCGAGGGTGCCGTCGCCGAGCTGGCCGTAGAGGTTGCTCCCCCAGGCCCAGCGTGTGCCATCTTGCTGAATGGCCATGGTGTGGTCATAGCCCGCCGCCACGCTCTTCCAGGTAGTGGCGGTGCCCACTTGAACAGGGGAACTCCGGTTGATGGCGGTGCCGTCGCCGAGTTGGGCGTCGATGTTGCTACCCCAGGCCCAGAGCGTGCCGTCGGTGCGCACGGCTACGGTGTGGCCATAGCCTGCCGACACGCTGGCCCAGGTGGTCTCCGTGCCCACTTGTACAGGAGCATTCCGGTTGATGGCGGTGCCGTCGCCGAGTTGACCACTTGTATTTAAGCCCCAAGCCCAGAGCGTGCCGTCGGTGCGCACGGCTACGGTGTGGCCATAGCCTGCCGACACGCTGGCCCAGGTGGTCTCCGTGCCCACTTGTACAGGAGCCCTGCGCGAGGCAACGGTGCCATCACCGAGCTGGCCGTTTTTGTTATAGCCCCAGGCCCAGAGCGTGCCATCTTGCTGAATGGCCATGGTGTTGTATGCGCCCGACGACACGCTCTTCCAGGTAGTAGCCGTGCCTACTTGCACAGGCACGCTGTGCAGGGAGGCAGTGCCCTCGCCGCGCTGGCCCTGGGTGTTATCACCCCAGGCCCAGAGCGTGCCATCTTGCTGAATGGCCATGGTGTGGGCACGTCCCGCCGACACGCTCACCCAGGTAGTGGCTGTTCCTACCCGCACGGGGGCACTCCGGTTGACGGTGGTGCCGTCGCCAAGTTGACCGCGTGTATTCAAGCCCCAGGCCCAGAGCGTGCCATTGGCGTAGATGCTGAGGGTATGCTCATCGCCGGCGGCAAATTGCTGGGCCTGGGCCGGAGCGGCGAGAGCCAGCAGCCCCAGCAGCGCTGATAGCCACTGGCCCGCCCACCTACCGCGTGTAAGCAAGGAAGTCAGCAGCGAAGTCGGCCCGAAAAGGCGCGACGCGGCCTGCGGGGCCACCAAGAAAGAATAGTGCATGTAAGCAATCGGGAGTGCCACGTCCCAGGGAAAGGCTGAGACGAGCGCGTTGCCGCTGGTGGTCCCGTATACTTTAACTACAATCGAATAAGCTGACCAAGATACAGCTTGCTGAGGTTCTTCTTGCAAAAGAGTCGTTTGAGCAGTTCAATGCTGTCCATGTAATATTTCTTGAATCATTGAATCGAGGATGCCAGCAATATCTTATTCATGTCAGGGCGACGTCCTGACATGACACTCCGTTAATATGCGCTTTCAGTGCTGTTTTTGGTAGTCACCGTGCGGTATAGACACAAAAAAAGCCGCCCCACCCGGAACGGCTTTTTCGAAATCGAGACCGAAGAAAATTCCCACCCAACTTCGGTTCGATTCTGGCGCTGGACTCTAGTGCCGGAACAACAGTTCGCGGTACTTTACCAGGGGCCAGTCCTCATCGGCCACCATCAGCTCCAGCTTATCCACGGAGCGGCGGATGGTGTCGAAATGTGATTTGACAGTGTCGCAGTAGGCAATAGCCCGCTCACGCGTGTCTTCAATTTTGTTGGCCACTTTACGGGCATCAATCATCTGCTCCACTTGGGTTTTGATGGTGTTGATGTGCCGCGAAATAGCTTTGATCGTATCTACGGTTACCTGAGCCGTGTCGTCGTCGAGGCCCAGCTCGCGCAGGCCGCGCACGTTGTTCACCAGCTTGGTCTGGTATGCAACCGCCGTGGGGATGATATGGTTCACGGCGAGGTCACCCATTACGCGACTTTCGATCTGGATTTTCTTCATGTAGTCCTCCAGCAGAATCTCGTGGCGGGCGTGCAGCTCTACCTGCGAGAAGATGCCGTGACGCTCAAACAGGGCCGCTGCCTCTTCCGTCACCAGCGCATCCAGGGCGTGGGGCGTAGTGGGGATGTTGGCCAGACCCCGACGGGCGGCCTCTTCCTTCCACTCATCGGAGTAGCCATTGCCCTCGAAGCGGATGTCCTTGGAGCTGATAACGTACTCGCGCAGCACCTCTACGATGGCCACTTCTTTTTTCTTGCCCTGCTCGATCAGCGCATCCACTTTCGTTTTGAAGTCAATCAGCTGCTCGGCTACAATGGCGTTGAGCACCGTCATGGCCGAAGAGCAGTTAGCCGAAGAGCCCACGGCGCGCAGCTCGAACTTGTTGCCGGTGAAGGCAAACGGCGAGGTGCGGTTACGGTCCGTATTGTCGAGGAGGATAGCGGGAATCTTATCGATGCCCAGCTTGAGGTAAATGTTGTCGCCCTTATCCAGGGGAACTTTGGCGGTGCGCTCCAGTTCGTCCAGCACCGAATCCAGCATCGAGCCTACGAATACCGACATGATAGCCGGCGGGGCTTCGTTAGCCCCCAGGCGGTGGTCGTTGGAAGCCGAGGCAATGGAAGCACGCAGCAGGTCGCCGTACGTATGCACCGCCTTAATGGTGGTGATGAAGAACGCCAGGAACTGCAGGTTTTCTTTGGGCCGCTTGCCGGGAGCGAGCAGGTTCACACCGGTATCGGTGCTCATAGCCCAGTTGTTGTGCTTGCCCGAGCCGTTTACGCCCGCAAAAGGCTTCTCGTGCAGCAGCACTTTGAAATTGTGCTTCTCGGCCACCTTGTCCATCAGGTCCATCAGGAGCTGGTTGTGGTCGATGGCCAGGTTGGCATCTTCAAAGGTAGGTGCGCACTCAAACTGGTGCGGGGCTACTTCGTTGTGGCGGGTACGCAGCGGAATGCCCAGCTTGTTGGCTTCTTCTTCGTAGTCCAGCATGAAGGCGTGCACCCGGGGCGGAATGGAGCCGAAGTAGTGGTCTTCCAGCTGCTGGCCTTTGGCCGGCGAGTGGCCGAATACCGTGCGGCCCGTCATCACCAGGTCAGGGCGGGCCGTGTGCAGAGCTTTGTCAACCAGGAAGTACTCCTGCTCGATGCCCAGCGTAGTGTTTACGCGCTGTACGTCTTTGTCGAAGTACTGGCACACATCCACAGCGGCCTTTTCCAGGGAAGCCAGCGACTTCAGCAAAGGTGCTTTGTAGTCGAGAGCTTCGCCGGTGTAGGCGACGAAGATGGTGGGAATGCACAGCGTCTTGGCACCGGCCGTTTCCAGGATAAAGGCGGGCGAGGTGGGGTCCCAGGCGGTGTAGCCGCGGGCCTCAAAGGTGTTGCGGATGCCGCCGTTCGGGAACGAGGAAGCATCGGGCTCCTGCTGCACCAGCGCCGAGCCTTTGAAGTTTTCTACGGGCCGGCCGTCGGAGTTCAGGTCAAAGAACGAGTCGTGCTTTTCGGCGGTGGCGCCGGTCAGGGGCTGGAACCAGTGCGTGTAGTGGGTAGCACCTTTGGCCATGGCCCAGGTTTTCATGGCTGAGGCTACGGCGTCGGCCACGGAGCGCTCCACGGGGGCTCCCTGCTTAATGGCTGACTGTAATTTCTTGAAGTACTCTCCCGGCATAGTCGCCCGCATGGCGTCGAGGTTAAACACGTTCTTGCCGAACGAGTCAGAGCGACGTTCACCGGAGGAAACCACCTCGACCGTCTTGCGCTGGTCGACTAATTCAAGAGCTTTAAATCTGAGAATGGCCATACAGTAGTTACGTGGAGGCTATGATGTATGAAGGCAAATGTAGATGACTGGCTTTCTCTTTTCCAAATACCCTTTCAAAATTTAAGGCATTTGTGTAAAAATCATTTGTTTTTTCTCGCATACCCCTCAAAAACCAATACCAATCTCCGATTTAACCAGTTAAAAAGCAACCCCTCCCGACTTCTTGATTAAGAAAGCATAGGCATTTGCAAATTCAGCACTAGTGAGCCCGCGGCGCAACTCCCGGGCCTGGGGTGTTACTTTTGGGGCGTGAAAAACCGCTTTGCGTTTCAGCCGCGCTACTTCCTGTTCTGGCTTTGTTTTTTCTTCCTGGCCAAACTGCTGTTTCTGGCTTACCAATTCCGGCTGGTGGCCCCTTTGTCAGCAGCTACGGTAGCTAACATTTTTTGGTATGGACTGCGGCTGGATGCCTCCGCTGCGGCTTATCTGTGTTTACCTGCCTTTCTGCTTTTTTTAGTCGACAGTCTGGCCGGACCGCGCTTTCCGCTGCAGCCCCTCCTGCGCTATATAACGAGCGTGGCGGTGCTGGTGGTGACGACGCTGACTATAGCGGACCTAGAACTGTACCAGGTCTGGGGCTTCCGCCTGGATGCTACCCCGCTACAGTATCTGAATACGCCCGCGGAAATGGCGGCCTCGGCGGGTGCGGCCCCCTGGGCCCTGCTGCTAGCGTTGTGGGCAGGCCTGCTGGCCGGCAGCTGGGGGCTTTACCAGCGGCTGATTGGCCGGCTCCCAGCCACCCCGGTTGCTTTCGGCCGCTGGCGGGCCCTCACAGTGAGTGTGCTGTACCTGGCCCTGGCAGTGGTGCCGCTACGGGGCGGGGTGCAGCAAATTCCCGTCAACCAGAGCGACGTATACTTTTCGCCGGTGCCCTTCGCCAACCACGCGGCGGTGAATATGGCCTGGAACGTGATGAACTCCCTACTGCAGCAAAACAGCACGGTAAACCCCTACCCCTACCTACCCGACAGCACCGCCACCCGCTTGGTCAGCCAGCTCTACCCGGCCGCTCGCCCGAAGGTAGCACCGCAGCAGCTCTTGACCACACCCCGGCCCAACGTACTGTTCATCATTCTGGAAAGCTTTACCAGCAAGTGGGTGGGCAGCCTGGGCGGTCAGGCGGGCACTACCCCTACCCTGGATAGCCTAGCCCGCACGGGGGTGTTGTTTTCCAACGTGTACGCAGCCGGCGACCGAAGCCAGAAGGGCCTCGTGGCCCTGCTCAGCGGGTATCCTAACCAGCCCACCACCAGCATTATCAAGTACCCGCGCAAAACGGAGCGGCTGCCCCACCTGGCCCGCTCCCTGGCGGCTGTTGGCTACTCTTCCCGGTACTACCACGGCGGCGAGCTGGCGTTTGCCAACATGAAAAGCTACCTCGTAGCGGCCGGCTACAACCAGCTCACGGAGCGCAGCGACTTTCGGGCCGCCGAGCAAAACTCGAAGTGGGGCGCCCACGACCACGTGCTGTTCCGCCGGATGCTGAGTGAGCTGCCCGCCCAACGCCAGCCCTTTTTCGTCACGGCTTTTACGCTGAGCAGCCACGAGCCTTTTGATGTGCCCATGGCTACCCGGTTTCGGGGGTCCGACGAAACCACTCGCTTCCGCAACTCGGTGTATTACACGGACCATGCGCTGGGGCAGTTTTTACGGGCAGCCCAGGAGCAGCCCTGGTGGGCCAATACTTTAGTTGTACTGGTAGCCGACCACGGGCATCCGTTGCCGGGCGGCACGCCAAATTACGCCCCGGCCAAGTTCCGAATACCGCTTATCCTAACCGGGGGCGCCCTGCGGGCCGAGGCCCGGGGGCAGGTTGTGGCCACGCTGGGGTCGCAGACAGATGTAGCGGCCACCCTGCTGGCTCAGCTGGCGCTGCCGACGGCCGCGTATCCTTTCAGCCGGAACCTACTGGCCGCCGACTCGACTTCGGCCTTTGCGTTTTACTGCTTCACTGATGGGTTTGGCTTCGTCACTCCGCGCGGGGTGGTTACGTTTGATAACGCGGCCCGGCAGGTAATTTCCCGCAGCCCCGGCGTCCCGGCCGCTCAGCTGCAACTGGGCAAGGCCTATCAGCAGGTTACTTTTGAGGACTTTCTGCGTAAATAACTGCTGACTGAATGGCCCAGCCCGAGCTGCTCTTTGTGTACAACGCGGATGCCGGGCTGCTGAATGGCCTACTGGATGCGGTTCATAAGGTCGTATCACCCGGCACGTATGCCTGCTCCCTGTGCGCCCTCACTTACGGCGCTACCAGCATGCGCCCCGAATGGCGCGAGTTCCTGCACCAGCTATCCGCCCGCACCACTTTTTTGCACCGTAATGAGCTTCCGCGACAATTTCCGGAGCTGGCAGCTGTTGCGTTGCCGGCCGTTTTCCGCCGACCTGTAGCTGGTTCCTGGCAACTACTGCTTGCCGCCCCCGAGTTGCAAGCCTTGGATTTGGCGGGTTTGATGCAAGCCCTGCAGGACAAACTCTACCTCCCGGCGGAATAAGCACCTACCGCTCTGACTACTGCCATAGGCTAAGTAAAATTTCGCAGGGTTTCCTACCCTGCTCGTCCAGGGCGTGAGCTAGGCTCCTAGGGAGTGTGGACAGTGGTCGTAGCTTAGCGGCATGCTACGCCGCCATGAATTAAGCGAACGGGAATGGAAATTGGTCGAACCGCACACTTTGGGTCGTCCGGGTACGGGTGGGGGCAC
>NZ_VTHL01000028.1:0-53561 GCF_008271285.1 Hymenobacter lutimineralis
GGTGCCCCCACCCGTACCCGGACGACCCAAAGTGTGCGGTTCGACCAATTTCCATTCCCGTTCGCTTAATTCATGGCGGCGTAGCATGCCGCTAAGCTACGACCACTGTCCACACTCCCTAGTGAAGGAGTAGGCAGCAGCAATTCAGAAAACTGCTTATAGCTAACCATCTTTCCGTCGCGCATACCCTCCAGGTTCTTGTTCAAATCGCCGATAAAGGCTGGCGTTTTGAGGTAATGCCTGAAAAAATCATCCGTGCCATCCTTCTTTCTGCGAAGAATGATATAGGCGGGGCTACAAATGCCTTTGTAGGTAGAGTACTCAATGCCACCCTGAAAAGACCTGAGACTAATGATGAAGTCACCGATTTCCACGACTTTGTAGCTTTCCACGCTTTTTTCCGTGACCACTACATTGTAGTCAATCAGCTCCCTAGGAATTGCCCCGTGCTCTTGCGTAATGGCAAGAATGGGCAAATCTGAATTATGGTCCTTATTCGTGATTTGGTCGAACAGCTTATTACCATTCAGGTACGCCCACTCTCCTGCCTCCCGGAACTCCGGAAAGCGTAGTTTCGGCACCGCCGTATTTGTTGTCTCGTTACTCATAGGTTGTCGTTATCGGCCGGCAGTTCGCGGGTTAGGATTTCGTGCAGGCGGGCTTGCAACAGCTTTTTATCGGGCAGCTGCAAGGTGTATTGGGCAATGAGGGCGGGCGAGAGGTTGCGCGAAAGGGCATACTCCACCACTTCCTCATCCTGGTCGCGGCACAGCAGCACCCCGATGCTGGGGTTTTCGTGGGGCTTTCTCACGTCGCGGTCGAGGGCTTCGAGGTAAAAGCCCAGCTGGCCCAGGTGTTCGGGCATAAACCGGCCAATCTTCAGCTCAAAGGCCACCAGCGCCGCCAGGCCCCGGTGGAAAAACAGCAGGTCGATGTAGAAGTCCTGGTTGCCCACTTGCAGCCGGTATTCCTCACCCACAAAGATGAAGTCGTGGCCCAGCTCCAGGATAAAAGCTTTCATGTGTTGGAGCAGGGCGCGTTGCAGGTCGGCCTCGCTGTGCGCTTCGGGCAAGCCCAGAAATTCCAGCACGTAGCTGTCTTTAAACGCCTGGCCGGCAGCGGGGTGTATTTCTCTCAACACCGTTGAGAGTTTTGCCTCGCCTAGCCGGCTGCGCTCAAACAAGCTGGCCGAAATCTGGCGGTCAAGCTCCCGGAAGGCATATTTTTTCTCCCGTGCCAGATGTAGGTAGAATGCCCGTTCATCCGCAGTCTTACACCGCGAAAAAATGGCCAGGTTGTGCGACCAGGGCAGTTCCCGCACCAGTCGAACGAGGGCAGTGTCGGCCGCGTAGGTTTCGTAGAACTGCTTCATGCGCCACAGGTTTTTGTCGCTGAAGCCCTTCAGCTCCGGCGCGTGCCGGGCAAGGTGGCGGGCCAGCTCGGCCACCACACCTTTGCCCCACGCCTCGCGCTGCACCTTCTGGCTGATGACCTGGCCCACCGACCAATACAAGTCAATCAGGGCCGTATTCGCCTGCGCGAACACGGCCTGCCGCGTCTGCCGGATGCGGCCCAACAGCTCATCAAACGCCGGCTGGTGGTCGGTCGTAAGGCCGTTACTCATACACTGCCAACCCGGATATTTCGCGGCCCTGCGCCATTTTCTTCAGCAGCGGCATGAGTTCGGCCATCAACTCGCCTTCTTTGGCGGCGCGGGTTTTCCAGCCCAGGCCCAGCGGGGCCAGCAGGTCACCCAGCGCCTCGCCGTCAAAAATCATCCGCCGCAGAATGCCGTCCACGAAGGCCGTGAGGGCCTCCGGCGCCAGCCCATGCCGGACGGCAATGGTGGCCTGCTCGGCGGCAGTTTTCTGCTCCTTGAATACCTGGAAGCCTTTGCGGATTTCGGCCTCGCTGAAGCCGCGGTTGGTGGGAAGGCCAGCAAAGTAGTCGGTCAGGTCGTCGGCCTCATCCATAAGGTTGGCACTGGAACCCAGCAGGGCAATAATTTGCTCGCGGGTGAGCTTCTGCTTCTGCGGGGCCTGCCCAGTGCTGGCTGCCATCAGGCCCATGATGTAGTCGTAGTCAATCACGGCCGAGGCGAAGAGCACGAACTCGAAATCCAGCTGGTCCACCGCCGGATTGTCGCTGCCGCCTTTGCCCTGCTGGTCGCGCAGGCGCTTGGCGGTTTCCAGATACTGGCTGCGGAAGGCGCGCAGGTCGTCGGTGGGCAGTAGGGTTTCGAGCTGCTGCTGCTCGGACGCGCCCAGGTCGGTGTACTGGTCGAGTTGGGTGCGCAGCCGCTGCACTTCCTTGAACTTCTCCACGAACTGGCCCCGGGCGGCGTCGCCTTTCAGGTTAGCCACGTCCTCGGGGGCGGTACTTAGGCCCTGGGCCTGCATAAAGGTTTCTAGCTGCTGTACGGCGGCTTCGTAGCGCTGCAGCACCACAGGCGCGGGGTCCACGAGCCATATTTCCTTGGCCCGGCTTTTATCCACGCCCGAAAATAGGGCAATGGCCGCGTCCACGGCCGGCTGCTGCTGCCGGAAGTCGAGCACGTTGCCGTAGGGCTTGGTATCGTTCAGCACGCGGTTGGTGCGCGAAAATGCCTGAATCAGGCCGTGGTGCCGCAAGTTCTTGTCTACGTACAGCGTGTTGAGGTATTTCGAGTCGAAGCCCGTGAGCAGCATATCCACCACAATGGTGAGGTCGATGCGCTGCCGGCGCGGGTAGTCGGCCACCGGCCACTTCTGGTCTTTGATACGCTGCTGCACATCTTGGTAATACCTATCGAACTCGCCGATGGTGTGGCTGGTGCTGTACTGGGCGTTGTAGTCGGCAATGATGGTTTTGAGGGCCGCCTTCTTGCCTTCGGGGTCTTCTTGGTTGTCCTGCTTTTCCTGCTGCAGGTCTTCCTGCAGCTGCCGCACGTCGGGGTTACCCTCGGCGGGCGGCGAAAACACGCAGGCCACGTTCAGGAGCAGGAAATCGGGGTCGGCTGCCAGCCGGCGCTGCTGCGCTTCCTGGAAGAGACGGTAGTAGGCAATGGCGTCGTTGATGCTTTGGGTGGCCAGCACCGCGTTGAAGCGGCGGTGGTGGGTGGCGGCATCGTGCTTGTGCAAAATGGCTTCTACCACGGCGGCCTGCGCGGGGGCTGCTCCGGCCCGGGTCGGCGTCTTGCCATCGGGCTTGAAATAGTCGACGTGAAAGCGCAGCACGTTTTTGTCCTCAATGGCGTGCGTGATAGTGTACGCGTGCAGACGCTTCTGGAAAATGTCTTCCGTGGTTCGGTAGGAGCCTTCCTGCCCATCTACTTGGGTGTAGGTGGCGTTTTCCTCGAAAATGGGCGTACCCGTGAAGCCGAACAGTTGGGCCTTGGGGAAAAACTCCTTGATGGCTTGGTGGTTTTCTCCAAACTGCGAGCGGTGGCATTCATCGAAGATGAAGACCACCCGCTTGTCGCGCAGGGGCTGCAACTGCCCCTTGTAGTCCTGGCGGTGGCTGGGGTCGAGGGCAATACCGAGCTTCTGGATGGTGGTCACAATGACCTTGTCGGCGTAGTCGGGGGAGAGCAGCCGGCGCACCAAGGCCCCGGTGTTGGTATTCTCCTCCACGCAGCCCTCCTGAAAGCGGTTGAACTCTTCCCGCGTCTGGCGGTCGAGGTCTTTGCGGTCCACCACAAAGAGGCATTTCTCAATGTCGGGGTTGTCCTTGAGCAGCGTCGAAGCCTTGAACGAAGTAAGCGTTTTGCCGCTGCCGGTGGTGTGCCAGATGTAGCCGTTGCCCCGGTTCTCATGAATGCAGTCGACAATGGCCTTCACCGCGTAAATCTGGTAGGGGCGCATCACCAGCAGCTTCTGCTCGCTTTCCACCAGCACCATGTAGCGGCTGATGGTTTCGGCCAGCGTACACTTAGCCAGAAAAGTAGAGGCGAAGTCATGCAGGCCGCTGATGTTCCGGTTGTCGATGTCCGCGTACTGGTACACGGGCAGGAACTGCTCGTCGGCCGAAAAGCTGAAGTGCTGAGCGCGGTTGTTGGCGAAGTAGAAGGTAGTAGACCGGTTGGAGACAATGAATAGCTGGATAAAGCACAGCAATGTGTTGGTGTAGCCATTGCCGGGGTCGGCTTTGTAGTCCACGATTTGCTGCATGGCACGGCGTGGCGTTACTTCCAGCGTCTTCAGTTCCAGCTGCACCATTGGCAGGCCGTTGATGAGCAAAATAACATCGTAGCGGTGGTGGCTGCTGGCGGTGCTGATGCGTAGCTGGTTCACCACCTCAAAATCGTTCTTGCACCACTCTTTGATGTTGACGAGGGTGTAGTTCAGCGGCGTTCCATCTTCCCGGATAAAGGTATTTTTTCCACGCAGCGTTTTGGATGCCAAGAACACGTCGGGATTCACGATTTCATCCCGCAGGCGACTGAACTCCGCGTCAGAGAGTTGCACACAGTTCAGGGCCTCGAACTTCTGGCGAAAATTGGCTTCCAACGTGTCTTTGGTGCGGATATCGGGCCGGTGCGTGTATTTCAGCCGGGTTAGCTCACCGATAAAGCCGTATTCTATTTGCGCTTCGTTGACCATGGACAATAGTTGCTGTTTGCCGGAGCCAAGCGCCGGCTTTTTATCCGTAAAACTACCTAGCTGAATAGGGACTCGGAAGCGTCCCACAGAACGAGTTTCCGGCTTCCGCAGCCTAATGACGCAATATCGGCAGAATAGCCGATGAAGAGGAGACCTTTTGGCTACCTAGAGCAGTGGGGTTGATTTTCTTTCAGAAAGCTGAATCTTTGCTCTGCCAAAAAAGTATCCGCCACATCGGCTTTGCCGGTGCTGTTTGGCTGGTACCGTATCCTTCCTCGGTCATAAGCCTCAGCTTGTTGTTTGACCGGAAGTCCACCCCGCTGAGGGTGGTTTTTTTTGCTTGCTACTCCATGCCGCTCCGTCCTGCCCGCCAGTTCAGAAGTCGGCCATCACCTTAGTACTACCCTAGTCTGTATGACGTTTAATGATGATTCCGCCGAACGATTTGAAGCCGACTTCCCCTCGTTCGATGCCTCGTTTGCCGTAACGTACGAAGACGC
This sequence comes from Hymenobacter lutimineralis, assembly GCF_008271285.1. Taxonomy (NCBI): domain Bacteria; kingdom Pseudomonadati; phylum Bacteroidota; class Cytophagia; order Cytophagales; family Hymenobacteraceae; genus Hymenobacter; species Hymenobacter lutimineralis. Next base: position 5,081 of record NZ_VTHL01000028.1, read on the forward strand.
GCTACGCCTAGTGCGGGGGTATCTACGCTCCTGCGAGCCGGCGGAGCTTCTGGACTGCTGCGCGGACTTGAACCTGGCCGTCGATGCGGAGCAGCTACGCCGGGTGTACTATGGTCCCCTGGTTAAGCAGGAGCCCAAATTAATTCAGAACCTATTGGGCGTATTCGGCTACCAGGCCCTGCTGCTGGGCTTCGATGTCGGGCCGATACGAGGCAAGACGCGGTATATGCTCTTCCTGAAGACCAAGGGCCGTCTGGAACGCTTTCAACAGGAGTTGGCAGACTTTGATGCAGCAGTATAGAAGCGGTCATTCTTCCAATCGGGCGGATTTACACGCTAAGCATGACGGCCTGGGGAGCACAGAACCCCCTTTTTGGATTACTGTCCACAGCCGCTAGCTCCTGTACAGGCCACTAGAGTTGGAACAGAATTTCCCGGTAAGGAGCAGTGCAGCTTCTCCGTATTTTTGAGCTTCCCTCTTCCTATCGTTCCTGCGCATGGACCAGCTCCGCCTGATAGAATACCAGCCGCGCCACTGGCGCGTGGTGTACCCGGCAGTCGTGCTGGAGCACGAAGCGTTATTCCAGCAGGGTAAAGCGCTGCACACCTCTGTGCCGCAAGAGGCGGAGCGAATCTACCGGCGTATTATGGCTGCCTGCGGGGAGCTGCACCTAGACGCGGTTTCGCATTTGGGAATGCTGCTCAATAACCGAACGCCCGGCTTGGGCCTTACCTATCTCATGCAGGCCTTTATGCAGGCCCGGCTACTGTTTCCCAAAGCCTTTGAGGAAGGTCGGGACGTATTGCTTTATGAGTCCACTGGTAATGGCTTCGTGCTAACGGCCTATTATGCCATGGGTGTCGAGTTGCAGAAAGCGAAGCGATGGGCCGAGGCGCTGGCCCTATTTGAATTCCTAGTGCTTATCAATCCAAAGGACAACCACGGGGCAGGAAGGTGGATTGCGGGCCTGAAAGAGCGGTTAGCTACCACGGGAGGCAATCCGGACCCAGCGGCAATTTCGCTGGTTGGACCTTAGCCTGTGGCAATCGACTCCGGAAAATTATGGAATCAGGTGGTGCTCCTGATGGCCTTATCGGTCAGCTTTTGGACTACATACCTAACCACGGCTAAATCTGCGCTGTGTGGCGTCTTCGACCAGTGAAGCAGGTACAGTTCAGTCTTTATTGGCTGCATCTCTCCTACGCGCTGTATCCTGGGTAGAACGGGCTGTTCGTTGTGTAGGCAGCGCTACGCTTTGTCGGAGTTAGCCAGGTTGGGGCAAGCCAGAGGAATGGGACATAGGTGCGAGATGGAAAGTATATGCCTTATAAAAATAATAGTATTAAATAGTAAAAAAGTGCAATCCCGCGATTTGCGGTTTGTGCCTTTTTAGACTGTTTTGTTTGGCTTGATTTTTCGTTTTTATACCCTAAATGCTTTTTTGATATTCGCGGACTAGATAGTCGTTTTTTACTGAGTAGTAAACTTTCTACAAGATAGTTTTACTATAAGGAGTAAACCGCCAAAAGGTAAGTTTTGGACAGGTAAAAAGTAAGCTTTGGACAGTTTCTGAACATGTAAAAGGTAAGCTTTGGACAGATATACTGACCTGAAGGGTAAGTTTTGGACAGGTAAAAGGTAAGCTTTGGACAGGTGCTTATCCACACGAAGCATTAATCAAAAGGTAAGTTTTAGACAGGTGCCTGGAAACAGCGTCGCCTGCTGTTAGAGTCGCTTATGAGCTAAAAAGGTAAGTTCTGGACAGGTGTAGAAGTCTTATTTTATCTGAACTCGCATCCTGTCGGTAAGATTGCAGAGTGCAAGACCAAAGTAAAAAAGTAAGTTCTGGATAGGGCTTTATGCCTCTGGCTTGGCAAAGGGTAAGTTTTTGACAGGTGCAACGACGACTAGAAAGGTAAGTTTGCTTCCTCAAACAAGTTGCTACTTTCTTTTTTGCCGTTATCTTGCATTACCGGATAACACTACCAACGATACTCTTATGGCTGACAAGCGTGTAACACGTTCCTCCTCCGTTCCTATGCTGGAGTTGGACCTCAAATACGAGCCGGAGTACCGCGGCGAGGTCAAACAGCACTGGAACGTCACGTTTGCTCACCAGAAGAAAATCTCGGTGTATAGCAAGCGCATCTTGGCCAGGGTCATCGACCAGATTCGGGACAACGACTACCAGCTGCGTGAATTCTACCAGATTCACGTTTCCTCGATTCTGGAGGGTACGGATATCGAGATAGACACGGCGTACTCAAAAATCAAGGGGGCCCTCTACGAGTTGGCCGATGTAAAGTGGGAGTTTGAGAGCATCGACCGTTCGGAATGGTACTTCCGCCACCTTCTGGATACGACCAAGGAGCGGCGGGTAGGCTATAAGGATGGAATCATCACCATCCTGCTCAATCCACAGCTGGCCCCCTACTTGGTGAAGGCAGCTCACTACAGCAAGTTTCCGCTTCATGGCTACATGAATCTGAAAAGCTGGTACAGCATGCGGTTCTTCGAGATTCTGTCAGCCTTTCAGGACAAAGGATTCTGGGAGGTACCAGTTGAGGAGTACCGGCAGTACATGGATTGCTGGTACGAGTACGACAAGCGTGGGCAAGTCAAAAAGGACAAGGATGGTAACCCCTTGCTGAAGTACCCCAAGACCAAGCTTCTGATTGATTACACCATGAAGGAGCCGTTGAAAGAACTGGCGGGCACCGACTATGAATTCACCTTCACCCCCATCTACGAAGTCACGCGGGCGGTAAAGGGCCGGAAGAAGATTATTCGCCTGCGCTTCGACCTGAAGAAAGGGCCGGCGCTCAAGGACATTCCCGAGTCCTGGCTGCAACATACTGAAACCGGCAGCATCGTCCAGCGCCTACGTGAGTGGAAGGTAACGGACCGGAATATTGTGCAGTATGCTCCTATTCTTAAACAGGCCGGAGTGTTGGAACTACTTCGCGCCTGGGAGTTGAAGAACCGCTCAAATCGGCACATAGACGATAAGCTCCGCTACTGCAACGCGGCGTTCGTTCGCGCCGGTAAGCAAGCACTGGAGGATGCCAAGCAGGCCAAGATTGACGCAAAGCACGAAGCGGCTGAGGCGAAGCTTATTGTGCAGCAGGCGTTGAATTTATAGTACTGATTTGCCTAATAGGGACAGCGCTAGAGTTGGAACGGAAAACAACGCTAAGCCCGGCTGGATGGCTTAGTCCTCAAATTGGCTGTTGTACAGGTCCCCCAGCGCCTCCGCTTCAGCGTCCTGCTCATTGTCGTCTAAGTAGTCGCGCTGCTCATCCTCGGGATATTCCGGGTATTCCTCGCTGTCCTGGTTGTCGGCCAAATCCTCGCCCGGCTGCGGCGGGTAGTCCGGTATCCAGTCGTCAGCGCGGTTGATAGCCGGATTATTCCCGTTGCTCTCGTGCGCTTGGTCGCTGGCGCTGCTCCACTGATTAATATGCTCCTGCTCGGCTAGGGCCTGTTCATACGCTTGGTGGCGCTGGGTGGCCCCGCGTAGCTCATGCTCCTGCACCTGCTCGGCCGCGTCCCCAATCGCATAGTGGGCGGCCAGCAGCTCCCATAGCGTGGCCAGCGCTGCGCTGTGTGTGTCGAGCATGTAAATCTGTCGGGGCTCGCGCTGCTGGCAGTTAAAGCGCTGCACGGCCGCACGGCCGGCTAGAACAGCGTGGCGCATTGCCGGCTCCCCATCGGCCGGGAAAGCAGGGCCGGTAACGTAATACTGACCGCCCAAGCACATCACATTACCCAGCAGCGTACCCGGCTCGGAACTGCCGCAGATAGCTGGGTTGGTCAGGAAGCGGCGGCCTTCGCCGTGGCGCATAGGCAGAAATTGCGTGGCTACGGCTCGGTAAGTGGGCACAAGAATGGTGGAAGCAGACATGGTACAAGACTAAAGTGAGACGATGGAAACGGCGGGGGTACGCTGTTATCCCTAAGCGGCAATGGCCAGCTGACTGCCGAAAACGCAGTTGGCGCGGGCGTTGAGGGGCTTGCGGCGGCTGGCTTTGGCATGGTGGGTAGTCTCCGTTACCAGCCCCAGGAAGCCGGCCGCGTGGCAGTAGCCCTTCACTTCGGCCTGCTCGATGTGGCCGGCACGGCTCACGGCTACCGTGGCTCCGATAGCCGGCACCGGCGCTTGGCTTGACCAATGCAGACCGCCGGGCAGCATCGTCAGGCGCGGTGCGGCGGCAAACTCTTCTACCGGGGCAATGCGCTGCTGATATGCATCCTCGCGGGCCTGCGCCTTGGCGGCGGCTACGGCGCGCATGTGCGCAAGACGGTCTGCGGGAATGCGGCGGGCGGGGCGGTACGTGCGTTTGGCTTTCATCGGGGCGGTTGGGGAAAAATGAGTGATGGACATATCGGACTAGAACCAAGGGGCAGCCTCCCACGCCGCTAGCTCGTCGGCCGTGAGTGTCGCGGGCTGCTGCAACCCCTCATCAGCGGGGTCATAGCGGTCAGCTAATACCTCGCCGGGTGCAAGCTCAAAAGCGTCGTAATGCATGATTCAGGAGTGATTTTGAGTTCGTTTCCTATACTTACAAAACCCCAATACCATCAATTTAGTTGCATTTAATACAATTAATATTTGTACAAAATGCAAATAATTGCCCGCATGAAAGTGCCAACACTAATTGAGCGAGCCAGTGGCATTACGCTGCTGCCAGACCATTTTTTCCCCATTGCCCCCTGCTGTTTGAGATGTATGGGTGTTGTTAAACAAATAGGGTAAAACCTCCGAGTCCATGGCTAAAAGGGGTTCTTATTCCCAAAGGGCGGATTTACACGCTAAGCACTTTTTAGCTTCTGGGCGTAATTGTAGACGGTGCCATAGGCCAGGTCTAACTGCTTGATGACTTGATTCATAGATAAGCCATTGTGCAGAAGCTTCGCAATGGCCTCCTGCTAAGACTGGGCCAGTGGCGGACGGGCCACATGCTTGCCCTGGGCTTTGGCCCGGGCCATGCCGGCGCGCACGCGCTGGCTGATGAGCGCGCGCTCAAACAGGGCCAGCGAGGCCATGACGTGGAACACCAACTCGCCCATGGGCGTGGTCGTGTCGATTTTTTCCTGGTAGGAGACGAAGTCCACCCCTAGGCTCTGGAATTCCTTCGGCGCGTTGACCAGCGCCTGGGTCGAGCGGGCAAAGCGGTCGTAGCGCCGGACCAGCACCGCGTCGAGCTACCGGTTCTTGGCCGCCGCCATCATCCGTTTGTACTGAGTTCATTCCTCGCTGGTACCCGAGGCCTAGTCCACGTATTCATCGACAACGGCAAAGCCGCGGCGCTGGGCGTACTCGCGCAGCGGCCGCAGCTGCGTTTCCGGGGCCTGCCCTTTGTCGAGGGTGGAGACGCGGGCATAGAGCGCCACGCGGGTGGGCTGGTCGGTCGGGTTGGCGGGCATCGGAGGTTATCAAAAAGGAGTTCCTTGTTGATAGGCATCACGCACCCGCTCTACAGCGTAGCATCAGTCTTTCTCAGGCAGTACTATAACCTTCTTTGATAACCGGGCTTAGCGTGTAAATCCGCCCTTGTGGCAAAAGAACCCCTTGAAGCGGCCCTGGTCTTTTTGTCCAGCCACTAGTTGCGTCCGTCCATGTTAATGCTTTCGGAGAGGCAGCACCTTTGTTATATCAATTCACCTAACCCCCACTTCCATGAAGAATGTAGGATTGCTGGTCCGGCTCGAAGCGAAGCCCGGTAAAGAGCAGGCAGTACTCGATTTTTTGACGGGCGCTCTGCCCCTGGCTCAGCAAGAGCCGGCTACCATAACCTGGTATGCTATTCAGCTGGCGCCGGCCACCTTCGGTATCTTTGATACCTTTCCGGATGAAGCAGGCCGGCAGGCGCATCTTAACGGCCCTATTGCCGCTGCGTTGATGGCCCATGCGGCCGACTTGCTGGCCGTGCCGCCTGTCATTGAACAAGTAGCTATCTTGGCTGCCAAATAATTACCAGCCCCTAAAGCGACCTATGCCCAGGCATAGGTCGCTTTAGGGGCTGGCGGGCAGTTCGTCCAGTTGGCTAGCTGCTATTCTTCTCACGCGATGGCGATTGACTGTCTCCTGCTAACTCATCCGCACACGGGTGAACTAGCGTTTCGAAGCTACTCCTTTAGCGACGACACCCCGTTTAATTACTTACAACGCAATAATTATTACTCCCTCATTCTGCTTACGCAGGGCAGCGGCGAGCTACGCGCCAACTTTGCCACCTACCTGTTTGCTGGCAGTACGCTGTGTTGTTTTGGCCCTTACCAACCTTACACTATCCAAGCCAGCACCGCTGTAGCGGGCCTGGTCCTGGATTTTCATGCCGACTTTTTCTGCATCTACCGGCATCAGCAGGAGGTAGCGAGCAATGGCATCTTGTTCAACACCATTTTTGAGCCGCCCTTCTTCCCGGTTACAACAGAGGCGGTGCGTGAATTTGCCGCCCTGGCAGCTGTGATGCAAGAGGAAGTACGGCGTCAAGAGGTAGCACAACAAGAGTCCATCGTATTATATCTGAAGCTCTTTTTGCTGAAAGCTATCCGTATTCGTACGGCACAGCCCGCGTTAGGCACCGAGCAGAACCCGTCTGGCCGGGAGCCCTGGCTCCTGCAGCAACTTCAAGATGCCATTAATACGCACTACCGCCACCTGCACACGGCCGGGGAGTATGCCGACCTGTTACGAGTTCCCGCCCGAAGCCTAACGCGCCTAGTCAAGTCCCATTATCAGAAGACGCTCAGCCAACTCATCACGGAGCGAATCATTATGGAGGCCAAGCGCGAACTGTACCTAACCAGTCAATCCGTCAAGGCCATCGCCTTCGCGCTGGGCTTCGGGGATGAATACTATTTCAGCCGCTTCTTCAAGAAAAATACGGCCGTATCGCCGCAGTTTTTTCGTGAATCAGTTGGGTTCGCAAAAGCAGAAGAAAGCTAGCGCTGTTGAGCTGCTAGCGTTTGGCTGGAGAAATCGTTTTTCTCAACCAGGCCGCGGGCTTTCTTCTATAGGCTGCTGGCTCCCAAAGAGACCCCATACGGCGCATGGTAGATAAAAAAATTATAATTATATAGGTAATTTAGGTGGTGTTAAACAAATAGGGGAAAACCTCCGAGTCGTCCGGTTAGGCTGACGTGTTCCGGCTTGGCTGGCGCTGCAGCTTGGCCAGGTAGTTTTTCAGGGAGAGGTACTTGCCGTACTTCAGGTGCACGGCCACGATGGTGGCCAGCGGCACGCCCAGTGCGTGCAGGTGCAGAATCCGCTCGCGGTCGGCGTCGTACATCGACGACTGCACCACACCCTTGGGCTTGCCCAGCGCGATGCCCTGCTCGCGCCGCGCCCGCAAGCCTTCCTTCGTGCGCTCGGAAACGAAGTCCCGCTCTAGCTCGGCCAGCATGGCGAAAATGGTGAGCAGGATTTTGTGGGTCATGTCGCGGTGATTCTGCGGGTCCAGGTCCAGGCCCTGCTTGACCAGAATCAGCCGGCACCGCTTCTGGTGAATCAACTCTTCAATCAGGCCCAGCACTTCGCGCAGCGAGCGGCCCAGCCGGGAGAGCTCGGAGACGATGACCGTATCGCCGGCAGCAACCTTGGCCAGCAGCTCGGGCAGGCGGCGCTGCCCGGCGGTGCGGCGGGAAGACATTTCTACTTCAATCCACTCGTCGAGGGTCCAGCGGTGCTCGACCAGGTAGCGGGCGATGAGGCTCTTCTGGCTCTCGGCCGATTGGGCGCTCGTGGAGACGCGGACGTAGCCAAATAGCATGGGCAAAACGGGCAGGGTAGCGATAAGGTAAATGCGCTTCGTAAAGGTACCGGTTTTCGATACCTTTACATGGACGTTAACGCTATCATGGGTGGGTAGAAATAACGGTCGTTTACACCATCGCCTTTTGGGTAGCTTATGGCTACGCACCTGCGGATTCACCTGGGCAAGGAACGTGAGCTCTACGAGCAGCCCCCGCTGGTACCAGCGGCCGAGCAGGCCCGGGTCTTTGCCGTCCCGGATTGGGCGGATGTTCACTTGGCCCGGATGCTGGCGCCGGGCAACCGCGTCGGGTTTGTCTTGCAGCTGGGCTACTTCCAGATTAGCCAGCGCTTCTACGTGGCCACCCGCTACCACGCGGCCGATGTGGCGTACGTGGCCCAGCAGCTGGGCCTGGGGCCCGCCGACTTTGACCCGCTTCGCTACGCCGATGCCCGCTATTATGCCCACCAGCAGCTCTTGTGCGAGCAACTGGGTATTGCGCGGTTCGAGGCGGCCGCGGCGGACCGGCTGTACCAGGAGGCGGTCCGCCTAAGCAGCCAGCACCTGAAGCCGGCGTCGGTCTTCGATTACCTGGTGCTGTTTCTGCACGAGCACCGGCTGGAGCTGCCCACCTACAACACGCTGGCCGACCTCATCACGCGGGCCCTGCTCGCGTTCGAGAAACGGCTGCTCCACCGCTTGCAGCAGCACCTGCAGCCCGGCGAGCAGCGCTTGCTGGACCGGCTGCTGGCCGCCGACGACCCCGACGCCCGCGAAGCGGAGGCGGACCGGCGCTACCCGCTCACCTTTCTCAAGCGCATTCGCCAGGGCCTGCGCCCCGGGGAAATCCGCGAACGGGTGACGCACTTCGCGTCCCTGCGGCGGCTCTTCGAGCAGCTGCAGCCGCTCTGGCAGCGCCTGCGCCTCTCGGACCAAGCCAAGCCATCACCTACTACGCTGAGTAAGTGCTGCGGGCCCAGGCCGCGCAGCTCTACCGCCGCGACGAGCGGCGCTACCTCTACCTGCTCAGCTTCGTGGTGCACCAATACTATGAACTCGGCGACGCCCTGGTCGATACGCTGCTGCAAACCGTGACCAGCACGGTCAATTCCTGTAAGGAGCACGTCAAGGAAACGCTCTACCAGCAACGAGCTGCCACGCAGCAGCTGACCAGCCAGGTCACGGGCCGGGGTTACCGACACCTGCAGGCGCTGACCCAGATTCGTGCCCTGGTCGATGCCCCCGACGTGCCGGCCGAACAGAAGCTGGCCCGTATCGACGCGCTGCTGCAGCGCCACCAGGTCACGGCCGCGCAGCTGAGCGAAGACCACGAGCACCTGGAGCAATTGCGCCAAGCCACCGAGCAGCAAGCCGGCGAAGCCCTGTTTCACGAAGCGCTGGCTGCGGCGTCGTTGCGCCTGCAAACCAAGCTCGGGGCGTTGGTCAAAGCGCTGGTCGTCGACGAGGCGACCACCCGCGCCGACCTGTGGCGGGCCGTGCACTACTACCAGCAGCACGACGGGCACCTGGGCGCGCAGGTGCCGCTGGACTTTCTCTCGCTCACGCAACGGGCCTACGTCCTCGATGCGCAAGGTCGGTTACGCACCTCCCTTTATAAAGCCCTCCTTTTTTTGGAGATGGCCATGGCCATCAAGTCCGGCCAACTCAACTTTACGTGCTGTTACCAGTACCGGGCGTTTGAGCACTACCTGCTGCCGGCCGCGCAGTGGGCCAAGCAGCGCGAGGCCTTGCTGGAGCAGGCGGGCCTGAGTGCCTGGCGCGACTTTGCCACGGTCCAAACGACCCTACAGGCGCAGCTGCAGGCCCAGTTTGCCGCCACGAACGCCCACCTGAGCGGAGCTGACAACCCGCACGCGCACCGCACCCCGGCCGGGCGCTACCGCCTGACCACGCCCCGGTTGCCGGCCGAGCAGCCCCGCCTGCCCGCCCACCTGTTTCCCCGCCACCGGGTGGTGCCCTTGCGCGAGGTGCTCACCAGCGTGGCCCGGCTCACCCAATTTGACACGGCTTTTGGCTCGTTGCCCAGCAAACACGCCCGCACGCCTCCGCCCTTGTCGCAGCTGCTGGCCACCCTGGTGGGGCTGGGCTGCAACCTGGGCCTGCGCCGCCTGGCACAAGTCGCGCCCCAAGTGGACGAGGCGGCCCTGCAGCGCCTGGCCAGCACCCATTTCTCGCTCGACAACCTGCGCCAGGCCAACGAGCTGATTCTGGATTTCACCCGCCGGCTGCGCCTGCGCGAAGCCTTTCGGCTCTCGCCCGACGTGCTCCGCAGCAGCAGCGACGGGCAGAAATACGACCTGGCCGTGGACTCGCTCAGCGGCAGTGCCTCGTTCAAGTACTTCGGCAACCGGCGCGGCCTGACGGCCTACTCCTACGTGGACGAGACGCTGCTCGTCTTCGATTCGACCGTCTTCAGCGCCGCCGACCGCGAGGCCACGCACCTGCTGGACGGGCTGCTGCGCCACGCCGTGCGGCCCACCGACGTGCACAGCACCGACACGCACGGCTACACGGAGGTTATTTTCGCCGTGACCCGGATGCTGGGCATCGCCTACGAGCCGCGCATCCGCCAGCTCACCAATCAGCAGCTCTACAGCTGGGAGCCCGTGGCCACCCACCGCCAGCTGGGGCAGACGCTGCTGCCCGACGCCCGCATTGACCCCGAACGCATTGCCCGCCATTGGGACGAGGTGCTGCGCCTGGTCGTCACCCTGAAGCTGCGCCACAGCGAGGCGTCGCGCCTCTTCGGCCGCCTCAACTCCTATGCCCGCCAGCACCCGCTTTACCGGGCCCTGAAAGAACTGGGCCGGCTGGTCAAAACCGAGTTCCTGCTGCGCTACGTCGACCAGGTCGAGCTGCGCCAGCGCATCCACAAGCAGCTCAACAAGGGCGAAAGCGCCCACCGGCTGGCCCACGCCGTCTGGCACGGGCGCAACCAAGAGTTCCACGCCGCCACCCGCTCCGAGCAGCTGGTGGCCGAGACCTGCAAGCGCCTGCTGATGAACGCCATCGTCTGCTGGAACTACCTGCACCTCTCCCAGCACCTGGCCCAGTTGCCACCCGAGCAGCAGGCCGCCACGCTGGCCACGCTCTCGCCCTTCGCCGTGCTCTCCTACCGCCACCTGAACCTGCACGGCGAGTACGACTTCTCCGACCAACCCCTGCCGGCCGAAGCCCCGTTTGACATGGACCTGATTGCTACCTGGCAGCCGCCAAGCAAACCGGCGTAGGGCCGAGTCGGAGGTTTTACCCTATTTGTTTAATAACACCCATGATGGCGGTACCAATTGGGCATAGCCCAGCTGGGCCCCTAATAATAGGGGCATCAGTAATGATTTTTTCATAAATTAGTAGGAAAAAAGAGGGAAAAAGAAAGAAAAGAGAAAGCAGCTCTACTTGTAAATCACATCAAATCGACCATCAGTGATACTGATGATTTTGGCCCCGGCAATCTCTTTCGCTTTGAACTCGAAGGTGCCGGAAACAATGTGTTGAATAGTATCTAAGCGGGTAACAACTACTTTCCCAATGTAGGCTGGGTTAGTAACGTACCACTTATCTGGGGTGTAGCTTGATTCCACAAACATCCCGTAGGAGGGAGAGCCCGTACCTTGAGTTGGTTGTCCTTCCTGAATTAAATCATAGGTTCCAGCAGCCTTTAAATCACTAATCACTAACTTAATGCTTGTGCCACTTAGCGGTATCTTTTCATCATTAGTGGAGAAGATACCGCTTACGCTAAATTCGCGGGCGCCAGCGTACTCGAAAACACTAGCTGTAAGGGGCTTAGGGCCAAACATCACGCTGTTACCCGCTCTCCAATTCTGACCGTCTACTTTAGCGCCCATCGTATTGGCGCCGGTTTGAGTTGGCTCAGGCAGTTGAGGACCTGCCGAATCATCCTTTTTGCAGGCTCCGAGGGTGGCGCTAAGCAGCAAGGGCAGCAGGGCACGTAATGAGGAATGGGCGGAAACGGACATGGCTGACAAATAGGAAGCTGGTGAATTAGACAAACAACTAGGCTGTGTCTGAAAAGTGGTGTTGCAAAATGCGCCGAATACAGGCCAACAAGGCCATGTTGAGGAAGTGTGCGTCATGTTTGTCGTAGCGAGTAGCCACGCGGCGGTGCTCCTTGAGCGAACCGAAAAAGCGCTCCACGACGTTGCGGCGGGCATACCGTTGCGGCTCGATGCGCGGCGGGCGGCCGCGTCGGCGGCAGTGCTGGCCTGCGGCAGGCCGGCGCCGCGGAATGACCGCGCGAATGCGGCGCCGGCGCAGCCAGCGGCGGATGTGCTGTGCGTCGTAGCCGCGGTCGGCAATGAGCTGACGCGGCCGGCGGCGGGCGCGTACCTGCTCGCACAAGGGCTCGAACTGCGGCGCGTCGTGGCGCTGCCCGGCCGAGAGCTGCAGGGCCAGTGGCGTGCCGGTTCCGTCGCAGACCACGTGCAGCTTCGTGGTCAGACCACCGCGGCTGCGCCCGAGGCACTGGGCTTTTTTTTCGCCCCGCCGGCCGCGCTTTTCGTGGCGCGCACCGTGGTCGAGTCCACCAGCCACGTGTCCAGGTCGAGCAGCCCATCTTGGTCCAGGCGTAAGCGCAAGGCGGCCAGCACCCGCTCGAAGGTGCCGTCCGAGGACCAGCGCCGGAACCGCTCGTAGGCCGTTTGCCACGGGCCGTAGCGCGCCGGCAAGTCCCGCCACGCCGCGCCCGTGCACAGGATCCACAATAAGGCGTTCCACAGCGGCCGGTCGTCGCGCCGCGGCCGGCCCGTGCGCTGCGGTGGCAACTCGGCTGCCACCACGGCCCACTGCGCATCCGTTAACTCGTATCGTGCTGCCATACTCTAAGTTAAGCAACACCACTTTTCAGACACAGCCAAACAACTAGGCAAGAGGTCAAGACCAAACTGCTGTACAAAGTATAGCAACTATAATTAGTTGCAAATATTTAGGCGCAAAAGTAAAGTATTTCTTTCTATCATACAATATTTTAAGGATTATGTAATGTCGGGCAATCAAGCCGCGGCGTCCAGCCAGCTGAGCTGCTGGCCCACGCCCCCCAGCCGGCGCCCGATGCTTTGCACCTGCGGGGCCTCAGCCGGCCCCAGCGCCTTCAAAGCGGGTGAGGCTAGCATGGGCTCCGCCTCCGGCTCGGCCGGGGCGGGCTCAAAGGGACTGCGCTTCCGCTGCTGGTAGGCCTTCATTTCCGGTTCCGGCAGCCACTGCTTACCGGCGCATGCCCGAAGGTTGAACTCCTGCCACAACAGTTCCTCCTTAAACTCGATGTGCAGCGTGCCTTTCTTGAAAAAGCGCAGGTTGAAAAACTGGCTCTCGCACTCATTCTCGAACTGCTCGCCGGGGTACACTTTGCCCAGCCGGTCAAACCGGGTTTTAAGTGCCTGCTCGATGGTGTAGCACGTATCGTGGTTCTCCCCCGTGAGGTAGCACATCACCTTATCAATGTCGCTGTACTCCGAATGCAGGTGGTAGTTCATCTTAAAGCGGCTCCCGTAGGTTTTCAGGTCGCGGGGCGTGCTCCAGTCGTCCCACCTAACCCAGTTGGGCAGCACCAGTTTGCGGTTGGCTTTAAAGCGGTCATTGCTTTTCCAGCCTTCCACGTGCACCCGGTTTTCCTTGTAGTAGGAAGTGAAAATGTCGAACACCGCCACGACGGCTTTATCCAGGATGGTTGTCCGGTTTTCAAACACCATCTCCGCCAGGCTCGCTACATTTTCCTTGTTGAACGCCATATAGCCCTGGGCGCGGCCGTAACGCTCAAAATCACTGCGCACCTGATGCGTCATGTACTTCTGAATGTTCATTTTCTCCAGCACTACCCGCCAGGCACTCTGATTCAGGCTGTCGCAGAAATCATTGTAGCTGGCCCGGTGGGTGCCATTGCCGCTGATGGCTTCGGTGGCCACCTCCAGAATATCCTGCTGGTAGCTCACGAGCTGCGCCCCGTAGAACTGCAGCGCCTGGCGGGCGCGCATGAAGTCGACGAAGGCCTGTTTGGCCTGCTCATAGCCTACCATCATGTTCCCAATCACATCCTGCAGGGCCAGCGCGTCGGCAAACGTGTCCTCGCTCAGCTCCGGGCCCGCGGCACCGGTACCGCGCCGGCCGCTGTGGAAATCGAAATCCAGCGGGTCGCGCTCCGCCGGTCGCTGCAGGCGGACCATGGCGACGTGCACATCCGTTTTGCGCTCGGCATCCTCGGCCAAAAATACCTGGCCCAGCTCCTCGACGCTGCCATGATCCGCAATGAGCTTGGCCAGCAGCTGGCGCGTCTCGGTGAACGGGTTGCGGATAGTCTCGGCATTGAGCAGCGATACCACGTGGCCACCGGGCGCCACGGTCTTAAAGGCATGCAGAATGTGCTTATCGGCGCAGCTGAAGGGCGGGTTGAGTACCAGCAGATCAAACTGGTGGCTGCCCTCATAGGAGAGAAAATCTTCCGCAATGACTTTGTAGTTCTTGCCCTGCAGCATGGCCTTTGGCTCCGGGTCAATTTCGCAGGCGTACAGATTTTTGCTGTAGCTGCTGCGGTGCCCGTCGTGCGTCGTGCGCAGGTGCTCCCCGATCCAATCCAGAATGGCCCCGCTGCCGGCGCTGGGGTCACAGATGGTCATTTTCTGTAACTGGGAAGGATGATACCCGCGCATCCCCCGGCTTGTCTCGCGAGGCTGCGCCAGCCACGGTGCAAGCATGTGGGCAATGACGAGAGCATCAAAAAGTGTGGGGCAGTGGGGAGGCAGCGGTGTGGCGGGTTAACTTGGGGAGCCCTCCTTATCCGTGAAAGCGATGCTTCAACCAGATGCTGCTCCTCCTATCGTATCCGGTACTGACCGGCTGAAGGCAGTCTACCAGCTCAAGATTCATCTGCTGGGCATCAGCCCGCAAATCAGCCGGCGTGTACTCGTGCGGGGCGACACGACCCTGGCCGAGTTGCATCATATCTTCCAGGTAGCGATGGGCTGGGAGAACTGGCACCTGCATAGCTTCAAGCTCTGGGGCAAGGAATACGGGATTCCCTATGCCGGCGGCATCTACTTTGCCGACGATGCTCGGCGGGTCCACCTGGGCGATTTCGAGTGGCGGGTCAATGACAAATTCACCTACACCTACGACTTCGGCGATTACTGGCTCCACCAGGTGCGAATTGAAAAGGTGCTGCCGGCGACGGCGTTGGCGGCCCACCCGGTGTGCGTGAGCGGCCGCCGGGCCTGTCCGCCGGAAGAGGTCGGTGGCCCCCGCGGCTACGATCAGCGCACGCTCGACCAGTTCTCCTGGAGCTACGAAGCCTTGGACCGGCTAATCGCCGGTGAGAACATCTTCGCCGACGACGTGCCGACCTGGTTCTGGACCTACCGCCCGGAGCACTTCGACCGGCAGCACGTCAACGCCCGCTTGGCCAAAGTGTATCAACTAAAGGGTAATCCCGATTTTCTGCTGGCGCAGGGCGGCTACGACTACTTCTTCGCGGATGTGAAGTCGTGAAAACTGTATCAGGAAAACCAAGTGGTTTAAATAATACAGCGGCAATAGCTTTGCGCCATGCAACAGGCGGTTATTTTCGTGCGCGTCTCCAAAAAGGAGCAAGATTACCAACGGCAGGTGGAAGACCTGCGCGCCGTGGCCCAGAGCCAGGCCTTACAGGTCGTGGCCGAGATTGCGGAGAAGATTAGTGGGGCGAAAAGGAATCAAGACCGGGAAGGGATTCAGCAGTTGCTGGAACTGAGCCGGCAAGGAGCCATTCAAAAAGTATTGGTCAGTGAGGTCTCGCGCCTGGGTCGCTCCACAGTGGAAGTGCTGCACATCGTTGAGGAGCTGACCCAGTTGGGCATCAGCATCTATGTCCAAAACTTCGGGATTGAAACGCTGAAAAACGGCAAACCCAATCCGGTGGCCCAGTTCATGTTTACGCTGCTGGCGGAATTTGCTCGCCTCGAACGCGAGACCCTGCGCGAGCGCATTCTCTCGGGCATGGACGAAGCGCGGCGGCAAGGCGTCACCATTGGCCGCCCGGTGGGCGCGACAGAAGACAAAGCCGTCTTCCTGAAAAAGTATGCGGCCGTCGCCCGGCAGCTGCGTGCGGGCCTGAGCGTACGTAACACGGCCAAGCTGTGCGACGTGGCCATCAACACGGTTCGTAAAGTGAAGGCCTTGCTGTAATCCCTGAATCCCTTGATGTCATGAACTTCAAACTACAACTGGTGGCGTGCCTGTCGGAAGGCGAAGAGCCCCTGCTCGAAGACGTATTTACCTGGAGCCGGGAGGACTTGAGCTTAGCCAGCGTGGGCCTAACGCTGGCCGAATCGAAGAAGCTGCTGCAGCGCATTCAGCAAACGATGATTGGGCAGCAGATAGCGACCCACCTGCAGGCGCACCAGCCCAGTGGGTTGCGCAAGAAAGGCAGCTACCCGCTCCAGTTGAAAACCTTATTCGGCAACGTAACGGTCGATAGCCCGCGCTATTACTTGCCGCCCACCGAGGCCGGACCGAAGACCTTCAGTCCCCTGCAGCACCTGTTTCCGCAGCACGTGACGCCGGAGTTGTTGTACCTGGAAACCAAGTGGGCCAGCCTGATTCCTTACCAGAAAACGGCCGATTTGCTGCACGACGTGCTGCCCGTGAGTGCGAAGCTCACAGGCACGACCATCCAGCAGCACCTGCACGCCGTGGTCGAGGCGCAAGAACGGCAGCTGCCGCAGGAAGTGGCTCCTTTTCACGGCGTTTGCCAGCGCGACCGCGAGGCCTTGCCGTGCCCGTCCCGCCCGCTGGTGGTCGGCCTCGACGGTGGCTACGTCCGGCACTGGCATAAAAAAGGCTGTTTCGAGGTGATTGCGGGCAAAAGCATTCCCGCCGAAGGGGCCGCCAAATGCTTCGGTTTCGTGCAGGAGGTCGATGCCAAGCCGCGCCGACGGGTCTTCGAGGTGCTGCGTTCGCAGGGGCTGCAGGCCAATCAAGCAGTGGAATTTTTCACGGACGGCGCCGCGGTGCTGCGGTCGCTGACCAGCTACCTGAGTGCGGAGTCCACCCACATCCTGGACTGGTTTCACCTGACCATGCGCCTGACGGTGCTGCAGCAGTACGCGCTGGGCTTTGCTCAGGTCGACGCGGCCGGGGGAAAAGCGCTGCAAGATGGCTTGACTAGCATCAAATGGCACCTCTGGCACGGCAACGCCGAGCGGGCCCTGGAAAAAATACTGGACTTGGACGATATCCTGACCACGCACCAAGACGACCCGCTGGTGGCCAAGAAATACAGCAAGTGCAAGCCATTGACCCGGCTACTGGCTGATTTTCACACCTATGTGGAGCAAAACAGCGGCTTCATCGTGGATTACTCGGAGCGCCATCACTACGGCGAACGGGTGTCTACGGGCTTTGTGGAGTCGGCGGTGAACCAAGTGCTGGCCAAGAGAATGGTAAAGCGACAGCAGATGCAGTGGACCAAAAAGGGCGCGCATCTGCTCGTACAGGCCCGCACCAAGGTGCTCAACGAGGACTGGGAAGACTGTTTTCGGCAGCAGTATCCCGGCTTCCGGTCAGTGCCAGCGGAACCGATGCAGATGGCCGCTTAGCCCCACTGCCCCACACTTTTTGATGCTCTCCTATTAGCGCCCTCCTGGGCATTATGGACTACTTGTAGAGAGCAGGTCTTGAGTGGATAAGCTGCCTTTCGATTAAATGCGCCTTTCACTGGCGGGAAGTGTAATTACGGATGTCTTGTAGCTGGGCATAGCTTGTTTCTACAACTGGCTGAATCAGGATTTTGAGGCCTTTTTGGATGGTTTTTTCTTGGCCTCAGTAGATTGCGAAGGCTCCTCGCTTGCGTCCCCACTCGGCTCCGCCGGCCGGTTCTGATACTCGTCGCGGATGAGGTCGATAAGCTGCTGCTCGGGCACTCTTAGCAGCGCAGACAGCGCCAGCAGTTCCTTTATTGTCAGGGTCTCGGGCTCCTTGATGCGGCGCTGGGCCGTGCGGTGGTTGATATCCAAGCCCTCCGTGAGTTGCATAATCTTGGTGCCAGTCTGCCGCAGCAGTTCGGCGAGGGTGCTGGCCGTGACGGTGGCAGCCTGCGCCTGGACGGAGATGAGGTGGCGTGTCATGGGAAAGGCTACTTTCTGCTGGGGAGGGGAAGCAAAGGGTTTTTAATGGCGCGGAATGAGCGTTGGGGCGGCTCGCCGGCTCGCACCTGGGCTAGCAACTCTTCTACCTGCTCCGGTTCGAGTAGCTCGCGCATGGGGCCGATAAAGGTGAACCCTCCGAATATGCTCTCGTCACCGTGCACGAATCGCAGCAGGTAGTAGCGGTCGTCATACGGGGCAGCATAACGCACCAGCATTACCAGCGTCGGCGGAGCAATGGCGTACTGCTCACAGAGCTTGCCGGCCAAGTCCACAACGCCCAACGCAATACGGTCCCAGAAGAACTGGGGCAGGTCAAGGACAATGGCCCACCCGTGGGCCGGGTGAACCAGCACCTCACACCGGGCGGACTGGGCCTGGTCATCAAAGAAGTAGAATGGTTCGGCTTGTTGAATACCGGGGATGCGAAGCAGGTTTTCCAATAGTAGAGGGGTCAGGGATGGTAATTCAGGCAGTAGGCTCGGCTTACGTACAGGCGCGGTGTTAGTGGCAGCAGCGCGGGAAAGTTGAACGGCTGCCCTGCTACGCTTCCTCGCGGCTCAGCATTGCATCCTCCCACCGCTCGCTTTCCACTAGCGCCAGCACTGCCCACCGGCAGACCTGCCAGGCATCCGACGTGGCGGCCATCAGCTGGCCCGCCTTCTGCCGTCGCTCAATAGAGAAGGCCGGGTGGTTGAGAACGAGTGCTAGCCAGGCCCTGGCTTTTTCCAGCGGTAGCGGGTCAGTTGTGAAGTGGTCGATAGGAACGGAAACAGCCATAGCTATTCTATGCACAATGTACGAAGTATAATTGCACTTACTGCGAAGCCAGTGGAAAGCGGCCTATTTGCAAAACATCCCGGCCGGCCACTGGCCAACCGGGATGCTGCGAGCATTACCTCATCATCTCAGACCGCATGAGCAGGACCGGACCGGCCACCACATCCACGGGGGAGTACTGGTCAAGCGGATAGGTTTCGTACCACAGGGCCGTGGCCAGCGGGTTAATGGGGCGTTCCTTGAATTTGCCCTCGTCGTCGAAGACCATAATCCAGTCCTGGTAAGCCCCGTGCTGGGGATGATGCACGTCGATGTAGTCGCATTCTAAGGCCGCATACAGCTGCGCAAGCTTGAACGTCCGACCCTTCACGGGTCGCACTTCCTGGATACTGCCGTCGACTCCCAGCAGCATGGCCGCCCCCTCGGCCGGGAGCATGGCGCGGTGCTGGCGGGCGAAGTACTCGCCCAGGGCCTTCACGCTGGCCAGCCGCTGCCCGTCCGCGAGCTGAAAAGAGCCGTGCTCGTAGGCATGGGTCAGAAACCGTTTGCCGGTAGTACCACACAGCGCCACGATGCGCGATTGGTCAAGCTGCCCGGCCTGCACCTGCACAAACAGGCGCGGCGGTAAGGGCTTCCAGAACGGCTGCCCCTGTTCGTCACTGGCCAATATCTGGCTGCTGTGCAGGCTGAATAAAAGCGGTTCAGCCGCCACGGCTGCTGCCGCTGGTGGGGTAGGCTCGTCGTCCACCCCAAACAGCAATGCCTCCGCCACTGGCCCGGAATCATCCTTGAACTGGTAGTGCCAAGCTCCCTGAACAAAGCCGCGGGCCGCTACCGTCAGCGGCTGCTCTACCCCAAAAAGACGCACGGCCTGTCCGGGATTAAAGCGCGCCGGCGCGGTTCCGGCCGGTACCGGGTGAATTAGACCTTTCACCCAGCGCAGGCCCTGTGGGCCACGAAACCGCACCTGCTGGCCTGCCGCCACCGAAGCCGCCTCGGCCCTATCGTCGGTGCGGTTGAAGTAGCCGCTCAACTCTACGGGGCAATAAGCTGCTGCTTCAGCTACGGTAGCGAACAGCACCGCCGGGAAGCTGTCCCCATACTGGCGGAGAACTTCAAAATGATAGCTGGCAAGATGGGTGTTTTCCATGCTTTAGAGGATGTTTAGAGTGGTTGTTGATTCTAAATGGTCAACATTCGCCCCCTTTCCTTAGTTGCATTTTATACAATTTATATTCGTATTTTATACTAATACTTCTTGTCTTGTGGTGTCTCTGATTGCCATGCAAAAACCCAAAAGCCTTTCCGGCCGCGTGACCGAAAAGGCTTTTGGTAGCTCTGTGCTACAAGGAGAGATTCTACTACGCTAAGACGTGGCTGGGGCTAAGATGCTGATGAGCCGCTCAATGGGGATTCCGGGAGTGAAGGGGTGCGTGTTACCCCACGCGTGGGCTTTGATACGGCGCACGTCTTCGTCAGAGAGGCCCACATGGCCAAGCTCGGTTTGCCCCCTGAATACATGGCAATGATTGCCGAACATATTCAGGGTGAAAGTAACGGGAACGTGTTCGTGGAGTAGGTGTAGAAGCGGGTAGTATGCGGTTGACATGGCAACAGAGTGAAGAGGTACACCTAGAATTTACAACATAAATGTCATACTTCCTCTGCTTCCCTTAGTTCTCCTGACCTTTCGGCTTGGTCGGCGTCCAGTCCATCCACTTCCGCTCGGTTTGGCAGTGGGTGCATTGCATCAGCAGCTCCGTTCCTACGGGGTAAACTTCCAGCACTTCCAAGTGGGCGTGCAGCGTATCCTCTCCGCACGTCACGCAAGCCAGTAGCTCGGTGCCGGCCAGTTGCTCTTCCAGAAAGTGTAGTTCGTCGTCCTGCATAGCAGCAAGGTACGAGGCTTACCGTTCGATGCCACCGCTGCTATGACCGATGCCGGAACTGCCGCGCTCCTGCACCGGGGCGGTGGTCAGTACCTGGGCGGAACTGCGCAAGTCTTCCAGATGTTTGCTGCTGCCCAGCCCCGGCAGCTTCTCGGCCGCGTCAAGCGACCGGCGGAAGCTCTCCGCGTTGGGGCCGACAATTACCGGATTACGCGCTACGTCCTTCGCCACTTCGCGCAGGCCGGCCCCGGCGGCAGCCTGGCCGTGGGCTTCCAGCGCCTTGGCCACCTCGTGGGCGGCAGTGGCAAACACGGGCTGGGCCTCGGCGTGTGTCTTGGGGGCAGCAAGCACCGGCTGGCTGCTGCTCCTTGCTGCCGAAGCCGCGGGCTGCCGCTGTGCTGACGGCGCTACCAGTTCCTTGCCTTCGGCAAGCTGCAGCACCTGCACCGAAGCGGCTTTCAGGCGCTGGGCGTCGGCCAGGTCGAGCGGGGTATCCTTCATGGCCGGGTGCTTGAGAATCTTATCGGCCGCCTGCTGAAACTCGGTGATGCTTTTGCCCTGAATAGCCTTGGGGTCCAGGTTTACGGCCTCTACCTGCTGCCCCAGCCGGATGCCCTGCTCCCGGTTGCCGGGACCGGGCATGTTGGCCACCACGCTGGCCACGCGGTAGCCGGTCACCTCCAGCTCACGCCGCGCATCCATTGCCTTCATGGCCGGGCTCAGTTCCGGAGTGGGGGTCACGGCCTGGCGGGGGTCGCGCAACTTCTCCCCTATCGCCCCCGGGGTTGGGGTGATAATTTTCTGAAACATCTCTTTCAGGGGCTGCAGATTCTTCGCCGCCTCGGCGGGCGGGTACTGTCGCACGATGGCTAAGTCGCGGCTGCGGTTTAGAATCTCCGGGCTGGCCCGGTTGAAGTCCACGTCGTAGCCAGCTTCCTTGCCCAGCTGGGTGAAAGTGGCCTGGATGGTGCGGCCGTTGCCGTCACGGAAGGCGTGGGCGTGGTTGTACTGGTCGAGGTAGTAAGCGGCCCGCTCGGCAAACTTATCGGCCGAGAGGCCTTTCAGGTTGTTCTCGCGGTTAAGCTGCGCCCCGATAGCATCCAGCCGCTCAGGTATTTCCTTGTGGGGCGCGTAAGTCATGGTTTCGCGGAAGCCGGTGACGCGGGTATCCTTGTGGCCCTGAAACTCGCGGTCGGCCCGGGTCTCGCCGGCCCACTGGTACACGCCGCTGAACAGCCGCTCGTGCACCTGCTTCAGGTGGGCCTGGTCGTACTTCCCGCCCTGAATGCCGCCCTGCATATTGAGCAGCTTCAGGCGCGGAATGGAGGAATCGGACTCAGCCTGCGCCAAATCCTCTTTGTTGGTAATTCCGAGCTTGTTCAGCCGCACGCCGTTCTCGTCGCTGAACCGGTCATTGAGCACCGCCATTACTGCGCCGGGCTGGTGGGCGTGCCGGCTCCGGGCTTAGCCGCGTAGCGGGCCCTGAGCATCTCATCGGTTAGCTCAATGACCTGCTCAATGGTAAGCTCGCCGTCGACGTGGCGCTGCATCAGGGCCAGAGCCTCCGGGCTGGGCGCGGGGCCGTTGCTCATCATCGTGGCAATGGCGTTGTTGCTGTCGTGCTCGCGCTGCTGGCGGGCGGCTAGCTCTTCGGCAGTGAGGCCGGCCGGGGCGGGCGCAAAGAAGGTCTTGCTCATGGCTTTTCGGAAATAGAAGGTGGTACTAGTAGAACGCTAAAACGGCCTTATTTGTCGCTTTTAAGCGGTTTTAGGCCTCTGTTTTTGTCCCTGCTGCTAAGGTGTTTACATGCTTGGCCAAGGTTTCTTTCACCTCCTGGCGCACCCGCAGAAAGTTCTCCTGCACCGTGCGCGAAAGGGCGCTGACCGGGTCTTCCCCCATGCCGCCAAAGCTCACCATCTGGTGCAGGGGAAACCGCTCGGGCGTAACGTCGGCCCGGGCAATGGTGCCCTGGAAAAAGGTGCTGCCGGTTTCCACTGTCTGGCCGATAAACTCGCCCTGCTGCAGGCCAATGGTATCCTGCACCCGCACCAAGCTACGCTCCTGGTAGCTCGTGCTCTGGTTGGTGGAGTTATTGCGCGCCCCGCTACCCTGGCTGGTGCCGGTGCTCGTGCTTACCATCTCCTTGTCTTCGCGGCCCACCAGCTCGGAAATGAACTTGGCCGTTTCCAGCGAGTTCACCTTGCCGAAAAACTGGTTGTTGAGGTTGCTCACCATCACCTGCATCTTCTCCTTGCCGTAGGCGTCCGTCATCTGGCTCAGGTCCTGGGTCATGTACACCATCGCCACCTTGTTGCTGCGGGCCGTGGCCGGAATCACCTCCAGTCCCGGCACGTAGAGCGTCGCGGCTTCATCGAGAAACACGTAGCTACGGTGCTTATTCTGCTGGTTCATCAGCTTGAGCGCCACCGTAATCACGCAGCTGACCACCGGCGAAAACGTATCCTTCAGCGTCGGGTCGTTGCCGATGCACAGCAGCTTGGGACGCTGCTTATCGTTCAGGTCGAGCGAAAAGCCCTCGCCGTTTGCCTCGTCCGGGGTCAGCACCCACACCACCTCGGGGCTGTTAATCTTGGTCAGGTTCACCTGCAGAGTGCCCAGCACCGCGCCCACCTGCTTGTCAGCGCGGGTCTGCACCGCCGAGATAAGGCTCCGGGCCTGGTCGCCGCACTCTAAATCGGTTTCCAGCATGCTCAGGACGTGGGTGTAGTCCTTGTACATGGCCGTGGCCACCACGTGCGGAATAGTGCAGTACTGCGGGTAGTGCTTCTTGTAAAACCAGATAATGCCGGTCAGGTAGGCCACGGAGCTGGTGTCGAAGAACTCCATCTTGCGGATGCTCGATGGGTTCAGGTTGTTGATGATGGCCTTGCTGTACTCCTCGGCGAAGGCCACCACTGGCATATCCGCCGGCCGCAGTGGATTCACCCGCTCGCTGCGCGTCAGGTCCCGGAAGTTGATGATGTGTAGCTGTACGGGCGGCTCCGCCGCCGGCTGCGGCTCGGGCTTGCTGAACAGGCCCGTCAGCCAGGCCTGCAGCCGCCCCTGAAAGCTGGCCGCGTAGCTGGCAGCCTGCTGCTGCTCGCGCTCCTTGCGGCGCTCGGCCAGTACCAAAGCTTTCTGCATCGCCTCGGCCAATACCGGAAACTTGAAGTCGTACACCAGCCCGGCGAAGTTCTGGTAGGCAAACTGCTCAATCAGCGGCTCCCCTATCGAGTAGGTCTTGCCCGCACCCGCACCGCCCAGTACCAGCGTGCCCCGGTACGGGTTGGCCACGGTAATCCAGCCGCCGTCCGCCGTGGGGAAGTGTACGGCATCGGGGCTTTTCACCTTCCGGCGCTCGGTGCTCAGCCCGAAAGCCGGCTTTTTAGTCATGGCCCACAGCAGCCCCACTACTCCCCCACTGCCCAGCACGGCCACGGCGGCTCCCGGATAGCCAAACTCGATAAAGCCCGGCGAGTAGTGGTGCATGTTCAGCAGCACGTAGCCCGCTGCCAGGAATAAAGCCCCGCACAGGCCCGCCACGACACGCAGGGACTGCCGGTTGATGACGTTGCGCCTAGCCTGCCCGGGCCTCGCCTGCGGGGCTTTCTGCACGAATACAAGCACCAGCCCGGCCAGCAGCAGCAGCGCCCGCAGGTACACCCCAGCCGCGCCGTAGAATCGGGCAGCTTTTACCAGCAGCTTGCTGCCCATACCGCTGCCGGCTTTGGCCAGCGCGTCAGTCCCGCCTTTGGTCTTAGTAAGCGCTTGGTCGGTGGAGTGCGTTATGGCCACCGCGCCGCTAGCTGCCCCCTCCCCTACCACTGGGCGGGCAGCGGCTTCGGCCTTGGCAATGCGGGCCTGGCGCTGCCGCTCGGCAATGCGCGCCGTGGTAGCCGCCAGCCGCTCTTTGGGCGTCAGGCTGTCCGCTGGTATGCCGGCCGCCTGGATGAGCTGCGCCCGGCAGGCCTCGGCAATCTCGGGGCCATGCAGGAGCACGTAGTAGTCGCCGCCGATAATGGCCAGCAGCAGCAGGACGATAAAGAGGCCCGCGCCCTGGGTACCGGCCGCCGGCCGGGGTGCTTGACTGGTCATAGGCTTGAAAGCTGATTTAGGTGGGTAGGATGATGACGGGGCGAGAGGGCACGCTACATTTCAATGTCCAGCTCCGCGCTGTTGCGCCCCCTTTTCTCACTGAGGTGTTCGGTCTTTTTCTCGCGGCCCGTGTTGGAGCGCACCGCCTGCTGCACGGCATGAAGCATGGTGCTGGCCGCGTGCTGCGGTGCCGGCTGCTCGCGGCCCGTGCTCAGCAGATAATAGGCGTTATCAATGGGCTGGCCCTGCTGCGCCCGCCGCTCGACGGTAGCCAGGGAGCGGTAAAACGTTTTGTCATACTCGCGGCCCTGGGCAATCTGCTGGACCCGCTGCGGGTCCAGGCGCTCTTCCTTCAGCACGCGCAGGTTGAGGGCGGCCACCCGCTCCCCAATCCTGACTGCCCGGCCGGCATCCCGGCTACCATCGCGCTGCTTGGGTCGTAGCTTTTCGTGCGCCTGGGCCGTGTAGCCAAACTGCTTTTCAAACTGCCGCCCGGCCGCCGCCTGCCACTGCATCAGGTCGAAGCGGCTACGGCGTCCGCCGGGGTTGAGCGTGATTCTCTGCTGCGCGTCGCGGGCACTCACGATGACGTGAATGTGCGTCTGCAAACCCGGCCGCTGCTCGCCTATCTTGGCCTGGCCAGTACTTACTTCCGGGTGGGTGCCCCGGTAGCTGCGCTGCTGGTGCAGCGTGGCTCCCCACACCAGGTCCTGGCTGCCTAGCTCCCGTCCATCCTTCAGCTTGAAGTTGGCGGCGTACTGCGCCATCACCTGCCGGGTATAGTCTTTCAGCTTGGCCTCGTCGTTGCCAATATGCGTCAGTTCGGCCTCGCTGGGGCTAATCACCAGGGAGTAGAATTTGGCCTCGCCGGCCCGCAGTCCCTTCACGTTGGAATCGATGTTCTGCCCCACCTCGGCCGCGCTGAGGTCGTCGCGGTCAGCCCCGAAAAACGTGGCTTCCTCTCCATCGCGTCCGGCTTCCTGCTTCAGATAATTGAGCGTTTGCGCGCTGCTTCCGCTATTGCTGTAAGCCGCTTTTCCGTGCGTCGCGGGGTTGATTAGCTTGATATACATCGGTGGCTACGCGCTTAATTCTTGACTGCTTTTGCCACCGTATTGCCATCATTTATTCTGCCTGCGCCCGCCTGTTGAGCGGCAGCTATTGCCTCTTTCGCCTGCCGCTCAATCATATCTTCGTTCTGTGCCCGTAGCTGCTTTAACCCCTCCCGCTGCTCGTTTAGCTGCGCCTCACTAAGGCCGCTTAGCTGCTGGGTCAGGTTGTTTACCAGGATTTCATTCATGCGCAGCACGCGCTCCAGCGTCACCCGGCTACGAAGCATTTCCTCCAACATCGGTAGCAGCAGACTACGCTCCTGCTCCTGCAGATACCCAAATACCCGGTCCCCGAGCTTCTTTACCTGCTGCATAATCAACTGGCCTTCGCGGGCCACATCCTCCACCGGGTGTAGCCCGCGCTCCGCGAAGTAGCGCACGGCCGCACCGGTGTAATCAGCCTGGCTTATCTGCAGCCGCTTGGCCTCTTTGCTCAGCAGAAAATGAGTGGCTGCAGGTACGTTGACGCTCTTCGTAGCGGGGTTGGCTGGCATAGGTAGAATCAATCTTCTGCCCGCCCTCTTTAGGTTATTTTTAACCTGCAAATCAGCTAGTTATCTTAACAAACCTATAAATTTAAGCTCTGCTTAAATACAAGTATCACGCTTACAGGTGCTTAGCACCCTGTATGTGATACTCTTCTTGCTAAGACTACCTACACTACATTCAAGAGGGCTTTCAGAATTATTTGAGAACTATTTCAGAACTACGAGTACGTATTACGAGTGGCATTGGGTTAGCCCTTATCTATCGCTACCCCAGCCTGCTGCTGTATCCTTACCTGTTCCTACCGCAACCCCTCTCCTGCACTTACCGCACTGCGTCGTCTTAGCTGCTGTTTATCTGGGCACCAGGTGTAGCTGCTATCCTTTCCCGCGCTCATTAGCCCGCAAGAGCTTTTTAACATCTATTACTACTTTACGACATTACTACTTTACAACTTTAACCAACATAGGACAGCTGTCGTTGTCGCTAAGCTCAACATTGCCTGTCAGAGCTTATCTTACTACTTTACGACATTACTACTTTACTACGCTAGTAAGCTGACTCAATCGACGTGTTACTACTTTACTACAATGCGACTTTACTACACGCATAATGCATGAGAGTGCTAATGCGGCATCCTTATCGTTCTACAACATTACTACTTTACTACAACGCAATTTTACTACTTGTAGCTAATACGACTTTACAATTTATTGCTTTTACTACTTAGTCATTTTACGACTACACAACTTTGCGACAATGCGACTTTACTACTTTGCGACATTTCCGCTTACATTTGCTTTCCCCGGGCCTGACCATCTGGGGCATCAGCGCTAGCTTACCTTAACCAGTAACCCCATGTCAAAAGTCATCAGCTTTGCTACCCAAAAGGGGGGCTCGGGCAAGTCAACCCTGGCCCTCGTCCTCGCGGCTCCTCTGGCTATCGAGTACGGACTGAAAATCGCCATCCTAGATTGTGACTACCAGCAGAGCATCGTCAAAACCCGCAAGCAGCTGGACGAGCCCAGCCTGGCTATCCTGCGTGAGTCAGACCCGGCGGCGAATTACCCCTACGACGTGTTTCCCATGTCGCTGAAGAGCATCTTTGACTTCATCGACAATCCGGAAAACGACTACGACCTTATCATCATCGACATTCCCGGCCGGGCCGACGGGGAAGACGTTTTCAACGCCCTCACGGGCTGCGACGCGGTAATAGTGCCGCTGGTATCGGATTACCTGGACCGCGCTTCCACGGCCGAGTTTATGGGCATCCTCGAAGCGCTGAAGAAGGCGGCTGATAAGGCCGAGGTGGATTTCCAGTATTTCGGCTTGGCCACGAAGCGCATCAGCGGCCGACGGGAGGAAAAGGAGATGGACGATTACATTGACGAGCTGGGCCTCTCGCGCTTCCAGTCCTACCTGAGCCACCGCATGGTGTACAGCCGCGCCTCCACGCTGCACAGCCTGCTGACCCCGGCCTACCGCAACTACGCCGGGGGCACCAAGGATAGCTCGGAGGAAATCCGGCGCGTATGCGACGAGCTGATAGAAAAGCTGGACCTGCCCCGGCGCAAAGCCGATGTTGGCGTTGAGCTAGAAGAAACGACCGATACCAACCCAACCGAAATCAAGTAATGGCAAAGTCTCCCTTTGTAAAAGCGAAAATTGAAGGCCCCCGGAAGCGTATCCCGGTTGATGAGACCTTGCGCGCCGAAGCCCGCGCCGGAATGGGAGGGGAGCAAACCCGCCTGGAAGCCGAAGGCAAGGCAACTACGCCGGCTGCGGCTGCCCCGGCAGAAGCGGTAACGGCCCCAGTAGTACCCGCCGCACCCGAACCAAAGCCCGAGCCGGTAGCAGCAGTTGAGCCAGCACCGGAGCCCGCGCCGTCTGCTGAGCAGCCGGTGGCGGAAGCCGTAGTTGCTTCCATGCCTGCGGCCCCGGTTGAGCGCCGTCCCCGTGGCCGCAAGCCGGCAGCAGCGGGCCCGGAGCCAACGGGCGAGTTGAAAGGGGTGCGGATTGCGGAATCTGTGTGGTCGGAGATTCGCAAGATTATCGTTCAGCTTCCTAAAGGGCCGGATATGCCGACAAATATCATCGGCTACCTGCACGCGGCCCACAGACACTACGAGGCGCACCTGCGCAAGCAGGGCAAGCTCCCCCCAGTCAATTAGCTCACTTGGCAGGACTGGTTAAGGATGATTAGTCGGCTTGGTCGCCGGCCCTCGCTTGTTCTACCAATGTCGCAGCACATTTGCGGCTGATACGCCAACCAAGGGCAACTCCTAGCAGAGCTGCCCTTGGTTTTTTGGGCAGTGGGGAAGAAATAGTTAGCGCGAACCAGCACTTTTGCTGCTGGAAAGTGCTAAGCGGCCATATCCTTCTTTACTGCGGCCGGGTACTGACGCGGGGGCCATTCCAGTCCTGTAAAGTCGTTGTGAGTCGGTCAGCTACGATGGCCAGCCGTTGGGGAACTGCTGGCATATCACTGCCAGCCAGCGGCAGAATCCAGATATGCGAGCTTCCGCAGCCAATCTGGTAGCCCGGCCCCATCAATTCCCGCACAGCCGGGGCGAGGTCACGCAAATCCGTTTGGTGCGTGTGATGCTGCACGTACTGGCGAAGCTTTGTCAGCCGGCTTCTTTCGGCTTTGTCACGCGGCTTTTGCTCAATGACCAGGTACGCTTCCTGCGCGGGGAAACCTGTGGTACTCGGGTCGGATTGTGGGGAACGATTCATAAAGCAAGGGGCAAGGGGAGAAGTCGGCCGACTGCGGACGGTCCGGTGGGGTAGGGGAGGGGGCTACTGTTGAAAAAGCAGGTCGGCCGGTGCTACCTGGTGCCACTCTCCGGTCTGCAGGTAGCGAACCTGAAACTGGCCCCGCCGGGTCCGGGCCTGGCTCACGCGGTACGCCGCCGGCGCCGGCGCAGCCTCAGTGGCGGCGGCGCGGTGAAATACCGACCAGCAATTATTGGCAAGGGCCTGCTGCACGTCACGGGTAGCGTGCCTGATGGTGGTTAGGGGACTGCTCATCGTTAGGGGTTATAGTGCTAGCTGGAACTGCCCGCCGTGCTGCTCGCTGGTGCGACGCAGGCCTTCGCAGGCAATGGGTCGAACTGCCCGCACCAGCTTCAATAGGGAGTCGTAGGCGGCTGACGTGTCAATCTCCAGCCCAAGGCGCTCGGCAACCTCCTCGGCGAGCACTTCGCTGTTAATGCCTTTATCCAGCTGCCGCATCAGATTTTCTACGTCGGCAACGGCGGCAATCACCCGGCTGCGGTACTCGTTCCAAGCTGGGCTCTGGATAGTGGGGGCTTCACTGGCTTTCATAAGCAGACTAGAATTAGAGCTAGGGCTAGGATTAAGGCTAGGGCTAGGATTAAGGCTAGGGCTAGCCGCTCGCAAGCGGCCAGCCCCGCCCGGCGGGCTATGCGAGCTGCAGCCAGCTTAGCTCGGCGGCCATAAACTCGCGGTCGATGTCGTCGAGCACCGCAGCCGGCGCGCTGGCTACCGGCGCGGCTGCCGGGGTCTGCACCTCGTCGGCCTCGCTCTCCGGCTCCGCCGTCGTTCCTAGTATCAACTCAGCGGCGCGCTGGGCTTTGCTGGCGGCCTGTACCACAAGCTTCTTATCATTCTTCAACCGTTCCAGCCAGTTCTGAATGTAGGCCACGGCGTTCTCTTCGGTCTGCTCGGTCGCAATGCCGGCCGCCGCGCTCAGAAAGGATGCGCCCATTTCAGCGGTCAGCTCCTCGCGGGCGTAGCTGCTGCTTTGTTTGCCCTCGCCGGCGGTCAGGTCGGCCCGGTCGAGGCGGCTCTGGTGGCCGGTGCTGTGCGTCAGCTCATGAAACAGGGTCTGATAGTAGCCCTCCGACGTGGTGAAGGTTTCCGGCTTGGGCATGTTCACAAAGTCGAGCGCCGGCGAATAGTAGGCCCGCTGGTGCAGGTGCTGAATGGCGGGCTTGCCGTCCCACGCCTCCACGATGCCTTCGGCCACTTCGCTGGGGGTGAACTCCTGCTTGGGTACTTCGGGCAGATTGAACTCGATACCCTCAATATCTTCCACCGAAAACACGGTGTAATACTTCAGGAAGGGCATTTTCTCTTCCTTGCCGGTCTCCTTATTCTCGCGCTTGCTGATGTTGTAATACACTACCTGATGGCCTTTGGCCCCTTTTCTCACGTTGCCGCCCAGCGCCAGCGCCTGCTTGAACGTCATGAAGAAGGGGAGGGCCCCGCTGAAATGCAGCAGGAACAGGTTGATTCCGCTGTACACGCGGCCGGTGGCGTAGTTGCGGGGGAGGCCATACACCGCGTTCCACGGCTTGCGCCACGGAATGATACCGCCTTCCAGCGCCGAAATAATCCGGTCCGTCACAATCTGGTACACGTCGGGCCGGGTTGCGGCTGCTTTGGTGGCTTTCTTGGCGGCGGGCTTGCTGGTCTTTTTCATGGCTAAAAGGCTGTTGTTCCGTTCGTTTGTTATACTTATTAAACGACAGCAACGCGCTATTAGTTGCACTTTATACAATTATTATTCGTATTTATTGCAAGTCATTTCTTTTACTTAATCCTCTCTATCTCCGCCTTTTTTCCCCACCGCCCCTAATTCTGCTTGGTCACGAAACAGAAGGCTCACGTGCACCCTGCTGGGAGCGGGGCGGCTTTTTCAGCCGGCTGGCTCCCAGCTCCGACTCTCTTTTCAATGGGAGAGGCCATCAGGCGGAGCCGCCGGCCTGCGGTCGATGGAGCACAGCGCAGTCGTCGGCAGGCCGGCGGCTCCGCCTGATGGCCCGTGCGCCGGCCTTTTGCGTGAGATACTGTGATGAAATGCAAGCAAAGACTGCGCTTTAGCTTAAAAAGAAGAAACTTTTTATTTTAGCAATTGCTTAAATTCGCAAGTAGTACCTTTGCATAACCATGACTAAAAAAGCTACTGCCTGCATCCGGGTATTCGCTGATACGGCCCGTATCGAGCAGTGCCAGGCGCGATTGGCGCACGTTGAGCCGGCCCTTCAGTCCCTGGCCTCGGTCCTAGCCCTGGCCGGCAACGAGGTGCGCCTAAAAATTCTGCTGCTACTGGCCGACGAACAGCAGTTGTGCGTGTGCGACATCGCCGACGTGCTGCAAATGACCGTCTCGGCCGTGTCCCAGCACTTACGCAAGCTCAAAGATGGGGGCGTGCTGCACGCCCATAAGGTCGGCCAGACCGTGTTTTATGCCCTCAGCCAACCGCATTTACCCATTCTGCAACCGCTATTGGCGGGCTTAGCGGCCACTCCTTCGCTTCAATCGGCCTTATGAATACTTCCCCTTCTTCCAACAAACCCCTGCTCGGGGCCGGCTTGGTGGCGGCGCTGGCCGCGTCGCTGTGCTGCATCACGCCGTTGCTGGCGGTCCTGGGGGGCCTGGGCGGCGTGGCCTCGGCCTTTGCCTGGCTCGAACCCCTGCGGCCCTACTCAGTAGCCCTTACCGTGGGTGCACTGGGCTTTGCCTGGTATCAGCAACTCAAACCAGCGCCGGCCGCCGATGCCTGCGGCTGCACAGTGGACACAAAACCCACCTTTATGCAGTCCAAGGTCTTCCTAGGTGTGGTAACGGTACTGGCGGCGCTGCTGCTGGCCTTCCCTTACTACGGGGCAAAGTTGTACCCCACCCCAGTCGCACCCGTTCCAGTGGCCGCAAGTGCAGCCGGACCGGTCTGGCAAACGGCGAACTACCGCATCGGGGGCATGACCTGCGACGCCTGCGCGAAACACGTCGAGCACGCGGTGCAGCAGCTGCCGGGCGTGCAGGCCGTGACCGTTTCCTACGACCAGGGCACAGCGCAAGTCCGCTTTGATGCGGCCAAAAGCCCCGCCGCGCAGGTCGCCCAAGCTATTAACGGCACTGGCTACAAAGTGCTGGCCACGAACTAACCTCCCCCTGCTCCATGCTTACGCTCGAACCAAAGGCCCCGTTGCTTACTTCCGTCCTAACGTGCCCGGTATGCGGCCACGCGCAAGCGGAGCAAATGCCGACCGACGCTTGTCAATATTTCTACGAATGCACGAGTTGCCACACGGTCTTGAAACCGCTGGCCGGTGATTGCTGCGTGTACTGCTCTTATGGCTCGGTGCCCTGTCCGCCCATTCAGGAACAAGGTTCAGGAAGTTGCTGCGGCTAAACTGGTGCTTTCTCGTTGGTTTCGGGGTGAACGGATTCGAGCGCTGCTGCTAATTCGTTAACTGCGGGGTGGTACTGCGGGTCGTACATCCGGTCATTTTTCCACAGAGAGTAGCAAAGCAGGAGGAGTTTGCGCATGACCGCAATCACACCAGGCTTGCCGTTGGGGTGTCTCGCCCGCAGTCGGGTATAGAAGGCCATCTGCTGCGGGTTGTAACGCAAGCTGCTGATAGCCGGTAGATAAAGGGCCGTACGCAAGCGTACGTTCCCTCGGCGCGAGATGCGCGTGGCTCCGGCAAACAGCCCACTTTGGCGTTGCACTACATCCAACCCGGCGTAGGAAGCCAGTTGCCGCTCGTTATCCACGAGCACGAAGCCGCTGGTTTCGGCGACGACCACGATAGCGGTGGTCAAACCGATGCCAGGCACACTCGTCAGCTGTCTCAACTTGCGACCAAGTTCGGGTTCCGCTTCCAGCAAGGCGGCGAGGTCCTGGTCAACGGCGAGCAACTGCTGCTGAATAAGTGTTTGTTGGGTGGCCAAGCGGGACAGGGAACGGGCATCGGGTTGATAGCTGTGCTGATAGGCATGGATTTTCACCTTGAGGCGTGCCCCATGTCCGGTTAAGCTTTGCCGCTCGCGGGCCAGCGCCCGTAATTGCCGTAAGGCTGGTGAGGGCGGTTGCCAGGCAGGCAAGGCACGCTCCAACCCGAGCCGGCAGAGTAAGCGCGCATCAAGTTGGTCCGTTTTGCTCTTTTGCTCGGTGCTCTGTGCAAAATGCTTCGCCTTGTTGGGGAGGAGCACGCTGAGTGCTTGCGCCTTATCACTTAGAAAATAGGCCAGTTCTTCGTAGTAGACGCCTGTGGCCTCTACTACAAACCAAATGGGAGCCGGCAGCACCGCTTGTTTTTCAGTCCAACTAAGCAAAGCAGCAAAGCCAGTCAGCGTGTTGTCGAATGATGTCTGTTTGCCGAAGCGCAGGTGCTGGCGGGCATCAATTTGCCCAAAACAGGCGACGAAAGTATCTTTCGCAATGTCGATGCCCACGACAAATTTGAGTGGGCTGGTGCAGGGATGGGCGGTAGGCATAAGGAAATGAAAAAAGGGGAAGAACTAGCCAGTCCGGTTTTTACCGCAACTCTCCTTGCACAAATGCGGGATGCCAACGCCGGGCTCCCTCCATACTGTTCAGTCTTCAGGCAAAAACGGGAAACGAGGCACAGTCTCTAACGCGCAATGTCAGGGCCGAAGCCCCGCATTTAGGGATAGTTGGTGACCTCGTTTCCTTTTCTGGCTACCCTTCTACGAAAGGCACTGCAATCATACAAGGGATGGTAGGGGTTTAGTCCGCAGGACCGTAGGCGCAGCCGCAGCCCCGAACAGCCCGGCCCGAAGGGACACGCCTAAATTTCTGTATTGTGTAAATTTTTTTACCTTATCCAGAAATTTTACGTACCTTTACTTAAGACCTGTAACCCGTGCCCCCGCGCTGCTTTTTGCTAGACATTATGCTTATTGACTAT
Source organism: Hymenobacter lutimineralis (assembly GCF_008271285.1). Taxonomy (NCBI): domain Bacteria; kingdom Pseudomonadati; phylum Bacteroidota; class Cytophagia; order Cytophagales; family Hymenobacteraceae; genus Hymenobacter; species Hymenobacter lutimineralis. Next base: position 39,037 of record NZ_VTHL01000028.1, read on the forward strand.
GGAGATACTTACTAAGAAAAGATTGAGAGACTATGGAAATACCCAACACCCTGATGTAGCCCAGGCCCTGCTGGAGTGGTTTGAGATGGCCGAGGCGGCTGAGTGGCAGACAGCCGCTGATGTACCCGCTCGCTACGTCGGCAACAACCGCTACGTGTTCAATATTCTGGGCAACCGCTTCCGCCTGATTGTTCGCATCTTTTTCCCGGCTTACCAGGTGTACATCCGCTTCGTGGGCACCCACGCTGAGTACGACCGCATCCCCGACACTTCGACGGTCTGAGCCACCTCCTTCTATCCCAATCATTCACCCCACACGCACAATGGCACTCATCCTGCACACTGAAAAGGAGTATCAGGCCGCTATGACGCGGCTTGAATACCTCATCGACAACGAGCCCGGCAACCTGGACGAAATCAAGGCCCTCGGTCACGCCGCGAACGAATATGAAAACGACCATGGCCACCGGCCCATCTCGCCTACCTCGCTGGTCGGCATGCTGGAGCGGGAGATGGTGGCGCGCCGCCTGAAAAAGCAGGATATGGCTGCCCTGCTCGGCATTGCCAACAGCCGGCTGAGCGAAGTTCTCAACGGCAAGCGCGCCATCAACCTGGACCTAGCCAAGCGCCTCTACCAAAAGCTGGGTATCTCTGCCGAACTTATCCTGGAATACGCGTAGCTGCCCCGCGGGCTTTAGGTGTATTTCAGCAGGCAACACTATACCAAATCCGGCCGGGCGTCAGTCGCTGGCCGGCGGAAATAATTCGTGATGAATATTACGGCCGCTACGCCGCTCAGCCCCGACCCGCAGCGTCGCCTGCACACGGGTGAGGTGGTGCAGGCCCTGTGCCACTACGCGCAGGTATGCCTCTTCGAGAAAATTACTTCGGCCACGTCTTGGCTGGAAGCGGAATAAGCTTGCGGCCACTTCGCTCCCCACCCTCTATCCCAACCACTCACTCGTACCTAATGGCTGTACCCTTCTTCCGGTGGCTGCGCACCCGCTTCGACTTGGCCCACGACATGGCCGACCCAGCCGAAATCGTGGCCGATGTGGAAGCGGGCATTGCCTTCAAGGGCACTAACCTGTGGGTGTTGTTTTTTGCCATTCTGGTGGCTTCGGTAGGACTGAATGTCAACTCTACGGCCGTCATCATAGGAGCCATGCTTATTTCCCCGCTCATGGGCCCGATTGTGGGCGTGGGCTTCGGGGCGGCCACGTCTGACGTGGACCTGGTGCGCCGGGGCCTGAAAAACCTGGGTATCGCGGCGGGTCTGAGCGTACTGGTATCGGCGCTGTACTTCTGCTTCACGCCCCTGACCGATGCCGGCTCTGAGCTGCTGGCCCGCACCACGCCCACCACCTGGGACGTGGCCATTGCCCTGTTTGGCGGCGCGGCCGGTGCCATTGGCTTCACCCGGCGCGAAGTCAGTAACGTGGTGCCGGGCGTTTCCATCGCCACGGCCCTCATGCCGCCCCTGTGCACGGCCGGCTACGGACTGGCCACGGCTCACTGGGCCTTCATGGCCGGAGCATTGTACCTGTTTTGCATCAACGCGGCCTTTATCAGCCTCGCGATGTTTCTGGTAGCACGCATTTTGCCGCTGCCCCAGCACAATTTCATAGACCCACAGCATGCCCGGCGGGCCAAGCTGATGTTCTGGGCGGTGGCCCTGCTTACGGCCGTGCCCAGCGTGTACCTGGCGGCCGGCATTGTGCGCCGCACCACTTTCGAGCACAACGCCCAGCGCTTCGTGGACGAGGAGTTGAACCTGCCGGGGGCCTACGTCATCACCCGGCGCATCGAGTATGACCAGCGGGCCATCAACGTGCTGCTCACGGGCCGGGTGCTCACGCCCGCGCAGCTGCGCGCCGTGCGGGCCCGGCTGGACACCTACCACCTGAGCCGTGCCCAGCTCATCGTGCGGCAGGGGCTGGCGCAGCTGGATTCGGCTGACGCCCATGCCCTGCGCACCAGCTTGCTGGAGGACGTACGCAGCCGCAACGAGCAAACAATGGCCGGCTATGATGCCCGTCTGGCGCAGCTGCAAGAACTTTTAACCCAGCAAGCGGCGAGTAGGTCTGGCCTGCCCGCCCCCGACGCGCTGCTGCGCGAAGTGCAGGCTGAGCACCCCACCGTGCGCCAACTGGCCCTGAGCCAGCTGGCCCACCCAGCCGCCGATTCGCTGCGAGCAGATACCACCGTCGTGGTTTCGGTGCGCACCACCCGTCCCCTGCCCGCCGACGAAGCCCAGCACCTGAGCCAGTGGCTGAGCGTGCGCGCCGGTACCCGCCGGCCCGTGCGCCTGCTGCTGGAAACTACCAAATGAGCGAGTGTAGGGCCCTACTGCTGGCTTTCCAGCCGGGCGATGGCGGCTTTCATCTCGGCAATCTCGCGCTCCTGCGACTGGATGATGCCTTCCGAGAGCTTTTTCACCTCCGGGTCTTTGAACTCGGCCGAGCGGCTAACCAGGATGGCGGAGGAGTGGTGCGGAATCATCGCTTTCAGGTACTGCACGTCGCCGACCGGGATTTGGGCCCGCAGCAGGGTCAGCACCAGGGCAAAGACCAGGACGCTGCCGCCGGCAATCAGCCGGTTCAAACGTTGGTTGGGGTACATGTGGCGCATGAGGCTCAGCATCACCAGGGCCATGGCCGCTACCATCAGCAGGCTCATGTAGGTGCGCGTCAGGCTCAGGTAGACGTGGTCGAACTGGTCTACGTTCAGAAACATCACCGCGTACATCACAAAAAACGAGACAGTCAGCATAATAGCGAAGCCCCGGTAAGGGTGGGGCGACATGGGCATGGGGGCGTTGGGGTTCATCATATAATACTGGCGAAAGGGTCTAGGAGAATGAAGCAGCCACTAAGCCACTCCCCTGCATACGCGCCGTTGCGCTAGCAGGATTAGAAGTCAGAGCCGCCGCGCCGCTGGCTTGCGTGCCCCGTGCTACGCCCTACTCGCTGCCGGTGGCAACTGCCCAGCCCGGAAAGTTTCCAACCATCCCATCCCCATCCGCGTCTAGCACAGCAATACCTTCCCGCCCCTATCCATGGAATTATACAATACCCTGGCCCTGCTCCTCGTGATAGCCGCCGTTTTTGGCTACCTCAACCACCGCTTTCTCAAGCTGCCGGGCACCATCGGGCTGATGATACTGGCCCTGGTCTCGTCGCTGCTGGCCATCGGGCTGGGCAAGCTGGGCGTGGACTGGGTACTGAAAGCCGGTGAGCTGGTGCGCGGCCTCGACTTCCACACGGTGCTCATGCAGGTGATGCTGAGCTTCCTGCTCTTTGCCGGCTCGCTGCACGTGGATGTGCGCGCCCTGGGCCGGGAGGGCGTGGCCGTGGGGGCCATGGCCACGGTGGGCACGCTGCTGTCGACGGCGCTGGTGGGCACCGCGTTCTACTACCTGCTGCCCCTGTTCGGGCGGCCCACCGATTTTATCTACTGCCTGCTGTTTGGGGCCCTTATCTCGCCCACCGACCCGATTGCTGTGCTGGGCATTCTAAAAGAAGCCCGCATCGACAAGCGACTGGAAATCCGCATCGTAGGCGAGTCCCTGTTCAATGACGGCATTGCCGTGGTAGTGTTCGTGAGTTTGTTGCAGATTGCCCAGTTCGGCGAAGCCCAGGCCTCGCCCGGCGTTATCGGGGAGCTGTTTCTGCGCGAAGCGGTGGGCGGCCTGATGCTGGGCGCGGCACTGGGCTACGTCACGTTCTGGGCCCTGCGCAGCATTGACAACTACCAGGTAGAGGTGATGATAACGCTGGCCCTGGTGATGGGCGGCACGGCCCTGGCCACGGCCCTGCATACCTCGGGGCCGCTGGCTATGGTGGTGGCGGGCCTGATTGTGGGCGACCAGGGCCGGGAGTTGGGCATGTCGGATGTGACGCGCGAGTACCTCGACAAGTTCTGGGAGCTGCTGGATGAGATTCTCAACGCGGTGCTGTTCGTGCTCATCGGCCTGGAAATGCTCATCCTCGACATCAGCCGCACCACGCTGCTGGTGGGCCTGGTGGCCATTGGGGTGGTGCTGCTAGCCCGTTGGCTATCGGTGGGCCTGCCGCTGGTGCTACTACAGCGCTTCTATCCCTTCGACCGGCAAACGCTGCGCGTGCTGACCTGGGGCGGGCTGCGAGGCGGCATTTCGGTGGCGCTGGCCCTGTCCCTGCCCGATTCCATGCCCCGCGACCTGCTGGTGGGCATCACCTACGTGGTAGTCATCTTCAGCATCATCGGGCAGGGCCTTACCATCGGGCCACTGGTGAGAAAGCTGGGCCTGAGCACCGGGCCGGACGCTGACAGTACCACCCACTAACCCCGCTTCGCATGAACCGACTCCGTGCCCTGTGGCAGAATGTGAACGCCAGCCTCTGGTTTGTGCCCACGCTGATGGTGGCTGGGGCCATTCTGCTGGCCTTCGGATTGGTGCTGGCCGAGCCGCTGCTCAACCACGAGCGGCTGCAGGACTTCCCGCTGCTGTTCGGGGCCGGGGCCGACGGGGCGCGGGGCATGCTCACGGCCATCGCGGGCTCGATGATAACCGTGGCGGGCCTGATATTCTCGCTCACGCTGAGCACGCTGGCGCAGGTATCGAGCCAGTACACCTCGCGGGTGCTGCGCAACTTCATGCGCGACCGGGCCAACCAGGTAGTGCTGGGCTTCTTCGTGAGCATTTTCGCCTACTGCCTCATCGTGCTACGCACCATCCGGGGTGGCGACGAAGGCCGGTTCATCCCGTCGCTGGCCGTGGGTATGGGGCTGGTGCTGGCGCTGCTAAGCATCGGGGTGCTGATTTTCTTTATCCACCACATGGCTTCCGCTATCCAGGCGGCCACCATCGTGCGCAACGCCACCGAGGAAACCGAAGCGGCTATTGCGCGCCTGTTTCCCGACGAGTTGGGCGAAGAGGCCAGTGTCGTCGAAGCCGAAGAATGGCTCCGGCAGGCGGGGCAGCTCACCTGGCAGCCGGTATTTTCGACGGCCACGGGCTACGTGCAAAACATCGACGAAGACGGCCTGCTTGCGGTGGCGCGCGGCCTGCAGGGCGTAGTGCGCCTGGAGCACGGCATCGGGGGGTTTGTAGCTCGGCGAGCGCTGCTACTCTCGGTGGCCGGCTACGCAGGCAACCCGCCGGCCCTCCCGGCCGACCTCACCGACCAAATGAATGCCTTGTTCAGCCTGGGCAGCCAGCGCACCATCGAGCAGGACGCGGGCTTTGGCCTGCGCCAGATTGTGGACATTGCCCTCAAGGCCCTCTCGCCGGGCATCAACGACACTACCACGGCCATTATCTGCATCGACCACCTCGGGGCCCTACTGGCACAGCTAGCCGACCGCCGCCTGGCTGGGCCGCTGCGCACCGACGAGGACCGGGTGCGCGTGGTGGCCGTGCGCCCCTCGTTCGGGCAGCTCGTGGCCAGCGCCTTCGACCAGGTTCGCAGTAGCGCCGACGGCAACGTGGGCGTGTATCTGCGCCTGCTCACGGCCTTGGCCACCGTGGCGCAGCACGCCCAGGCCCCGGCGCGCCGGCAGGCCTTGTGGCAGCAGGCCGAACTGGTAGAAGAAGCCGCCCAACGCACCCTGTCCACCCCCTACGAGCGGGAACAGGTGCGCGAGCGGCTGGCGCAGCTGCTGCCACGCCTGGCATAGCTACTCGGCCGGGTTGGCGAGCGGCGGGGTACCCGTGGGCGGCGAAGTGGCCGCCCGGGCTTCGGGCACGTTGCCCGGGCCGGCGGGCCAGCCTTCGCGCTGCTGCCGGCGGTCACCGTCGGTGGTTTCGGTCTGGTCGTGCAACAGGATTTGCTGGGTGGGAAAGGGCAGGTCGATGCCGTTTTCAGTAAGCTTGTTTTTGATGGCTTCCAGCACCCGGTCCTGGGCGTCGAGCACGTCGGCCTGGCGCGGCGGGTTCACCCACCAGCGGGCGCGGAGGTTGACGCTGCTGCCGGCCAAGTCGACCACAATGGCTTCGGGGGCGGGCTCGGTAAGTACGCCCTCCACACCCTGCATGGCTTCGATGATGAGGCGGCGGGCGGTAGCAATGTCGTCGCCATACCCGATGCCCACGTCGTATTGCAGGCGGCGCTTGTCGTAGGCGGTGTTTACCATCACGGCGTTGGTAAACAGTTCCGCGTTGGGAATAATGACGCGGCGGCCGTCGTAGGTTTTGATGGCCGTGGCGCGGGTCTGAATGTCTTCCACGGTGCCCTCAAAGTCCTTGTACTTAATCTGGTCGCCAATCTTGAAGGGCTCGGTGAGCAGCAGCAGCACCCCGGCCAGGAAGTTCTGAAAGATATCCTTGAAGGCGAAGCCGATGGCAATGCCGCCCACGCCCAGCGCGCTGATGAGGCTGGCCGGCGTGAAGCCCGGCAGCACGATGGTGACCGTGACGAGCACGCCCAGAATGAGCATGCCCACGTAAGCCAGCCGGCTCAGCAGCCGCGCCAGGCTCTGGCTGCTGCTGCGGCTGCTGGTAACGCGCTGCACCAGCGAGCGAACTCCGCTGGCCAACGCCATAAAAATCACGAATACCACCAGGCCGAAGACGATGTTCGGCAGGGCCAGCATCAGGTCGCGGCCAATCTGGTTGAGCTTCTGCCAGGCAAGAGAAAAATCCATAGTGCCCCTGCATACGTGCCCGCAAGGAAAATTGCTGAAAAATAAGGCCCAAGCATCCGCTTACAGGCGCAGAATAACTTATTGCACTCTGCCGATGAGCTTATGACAAAGCAGGTCGAATACAGGGCAAAATGAGCCCGCTGTTATCAGGAGATGCTCGTGGCTTCGTAGTCAATAAAGTAGGCCGGCACGCAGCCGCTAGGACCTACGTCTAAAAACACCCCCAGTCCATACTTGTACTCCCCGTCTTGGTGAACAAAGTCTTCCAGCTTGATTCGGTCATTGTCCCGGGATTCAGGATTCCACCATCCTTTAATTTCGATAACCAGAATGTTGCTGTCATTGGAATTCCTCGTGTGAATAATCAAATCAGGTCTAACCCCATTTGGACGTCTGGGAGTCCTCTTGGGGTACAAGCCATTTTTATTGTATTCCATGTCAAAATCACGCTGCCTCAACCAGTCAAGTTGCTGGCATTGCCTCAGCAGGTAAATGCCAAAGCGAAAGGACACGGCTTGTTCCATCCCAGTTCTGCGAATCAGTTCAGCATCGTTCTGATACAACTGTCCCAAGCTGATGTCAATTATATCTTTTAACTGGGCTATTTGGCTTATTGTCAATCTCATCGTATTGGTTTCCGCTCGTGGAATGTGACAAGACACCCGCTGAATAGCCGTAATTTCTTCTACTCCGGTCGCTCCACTCGAAACTTCGGGGCCACGTAGTCTTTGGGCAGGTAATCGGCGGGGATGGTGGTCTGGTTGCCGTCGCGGGCGGCGCGGTAGTGGGGCGACATGATTTCGACCCCGGCCGCGTTGAACTGGTCCTGGATATGCTGGTGGATACGCGAGTAGATGACGGCCTGGCGACTGGCCTCGCGGGTGTAGGCGTTGAGCTGGTAGCTCACGTAGAAGTCGTCGAGGCTGGTTTGCAGCACAAAGGGCGCGGGCTCGGCCAGCACGCCCTCGGCCTGCGTGGCCGCCGCGATGAGCAACTCATGCACCTGCGCCCAGGGCACGTCGTAGCCGATGGTGACGGTGGTGTGCAGCACCAGACCCAATGTGGGCGCGGCGCTGGTGAAGTTGGTGGTGTAGGAGCTCATGATGGAGGAATTCGGGATGGTGATTTCCTCGTTTTTGATGGTGCGGATGCGCGTCACGAGTAGGTTTTTCTCGATGATGTCGCCCGTCACGTCCCCGATTTTCACCCGGTCGCCCAGCTTGTAGGCCCGCATGTAGGTGAGCACCAGCCCGGCCACGATGTTGGACAAGGAGCCCGCCGAGCCAAACGTGAACAGAAACCCCAGAAACACCGAAACACCCTTAAAAACGGGTGACTCAGAGCCCGGCAGATACGGAAAAATCACGACCAGCAAAAAGGCAAACACCAGCACCCGCACAATCTGGTAGGTGGGGTTGGCCCAGTCAGGGTAGAAGCCGTCGATGGTGAGGCGGCCCAGCCGGATTTCCTCCTTAAGGAAGTGCACGCCCCGCAGCACGTAGCGAAACACGGTCACGATGACCACGATGGTAATCAGGTTGGGCAGGAAGTCCCAGAGAGCCAAGGCCATCCTTCGCAGTGGGGTCAGCACGTAGCCCAGCAGGGTATCGGCCACGCCCTGCGTGCCGGGGAAGATGCTGAAGAGCAGCGGCAGCACCAGCGAGATGATGAGGAAGATGAGCACCCAGCGCAGCACGTTGAGCAGCAGCAGGGCCGCGTCGAGGCCGCGGCGGGGCGTAAATAGCTCGTAGTTGTTCACGCGCACCGCCCGGAACCAGGTAGCTTCTTTCAGCAGCAGCTTGCCCCGCACCCAGCCAAAGAGCCGGTTCACCAGCCGCACCACGAAGAAAAAGGCCACCAGCACCAGCAGCACCAGCCCGATTTCTTTCAAAATGTTCCTGAAGCGATGCGCCTCGCGGTAGCGGGCCACGGCCTGCACGATGCGCGCCCGGTACTGCCGGGCCAGGGTGTCGCGCGGGACGCTGGCCCACAGCGCATCGGTTTCCGACACGCTTTGCACCACCAGTTCGCCGTACATCAGGTCGATGGTTTGCTCGGCCGGGTACAGGCGCAGCGAGTCGGGCCGGAAGTCCACGTTGGCTTCCAGGCGCTGCACTTTCTCGGCGATAAGGGCAGCTCGCTCGCGGGGCGAAAACGGCCCCAGTTTGGTATAAATGCGAAACAGCGTATCCTGCCGCAGTACCACGGGGAAGCCTGGGGTGCCGGGCCGCAGCGCGTCGATACGCTGCCGGACACGCACTAGCCGCAATGAATCGACCCGCCGGAGCAGGGCCGATTCGCTGGCGCGCGAAGAATCAGCGGAGGTAATCAGGGCTTTTTGAGCCAACGCTGGTCCACTGGCCAGCACGGCCAGCACCACCAGCCAGTAAGAGTAGAAACAACGCATGCACAAAGACGAGTAAGTACGCCAGGCATGGTCCTAGCGCAGGAATTAAGCCTGACAAGGTACCCGGTTTTCACCCAACCCTCACAAAAGTCCCGACCTTCCCGAAAACTACCGCGCTTGTCCTTTCGGCCATCGCGTCCGTTCGCCCGTATTTTCCATGAATGCCTGATTCGCCCTCCCGCTACGCCCGTATTCTCGCCTGGCTCGACCAGCACGTCATCCGCCCCTTCTACACCGACCGGGTGCGGCGGCTTATTCTGCAGAGCTTTCCGTTCTGGATTGCCTCCATTCTGACCGGCGTGGTAGCCGTAGGCTATGAGAAACTGTTTGGCTGGGCCGAGCAGGTAAGCTTTTCCTGGCTGGGGCGCACCCCTTGGCTGGCGTTCGTGCTCCCACCGCTGGCCTTCGGTGCCTCCTGGCTGCTGGTGCGGCAGTGGGCGCCAGCGGCGCGGGGCAGCGGCATCCCGCAGGTCATGGCCGGCATCGAGCTGTCTAACCCCGGACAGCACCATCGCACGGCCTACCTGCTGAGCCTGCGCGTGGCCATCGTCAAAGTCCTTAGTAGCGTCGTGCTGCTGCTGGGCGGGGGTGTCATTGGCCGCGAAGGGCCGACTATTCAGATTTCGGCCGCCATTTTCCGGGCCATCAATAAGCTGCAGCCCGCCGGCTGGCCGCAGCTCTCGCGCCAGATTGCGTTGGTGACGGGCGGGGCGGCGGGGCTGGCAGCGGCCTTTAACACGCCGCTGGGAGGCATTGTGTTTGTGGTGGAAGAGTTGACGCAGATGCACATGGCCCGGTTTCGCATGGCCGTGTTCACCGCCGTTATCATCGCTGGCCTCACAGCCCAGACCTTTTTGGGGCCTTATCTGTACCTGGGCTTTCCGAAGATTGTGCCGGTAGCTGGCTGGGGACAGCTACTGGTGGTGGTGATAGCGCTGGTGTGCGGTCTGGCCGGGGCAGCCTTTGCCAAAACGCTGCTGTGGCTGGGGCGCTACCGGCAGCGCTTTACCACGCTGGCCGCGCAGGCGAGCTGGGTGCTGGGCTGCGGGCTGTTGCTGGGCTGCCTAGCGTATCTGGTAGGTAGTGAAGGAGTGGGAACGGGCAAGCCTATCATCAACCGGCTGCTGTTTCAAAACGACGGGCAGACGCCTTGGTACCTGTTTCCGGTGCGCTTCGCCGGCATGGCCCTGAGCTATAGCAGCGGCGGGGCTGGAGGGGTGTTTGCCACCTCGCTCAGCGCGGGCGCCATATTGGGCGACGGTATCTGCCAAGTATTCGACGTAGCCGTGCCCGACCGTAACCTGCTGATTTTGGTAAGCATGGTGAGCTTCCTGACCGGGGTAGTTCGCTCCCCTTTCACGGCCGCCATTTTGGTGCTGGAAATGACGGACCGGCACTCAGCCATTTTCCAACTGCTCATCAGCGGCCTGTTGGCCCAAGGGGTAGCCTCTATCATCGATAAGCACTCGCTTTATGAGCACCTAAAGGCCGGTTTCATTCGCGAGACCAGTGAATTGGCTCAGTCGCCACCGTCCAGAACTGCCGATTAGACGTCCGTATAAATATCACGCGTGCAAGACAGCAAGCAGTACCCAGCTACCGGGTGATTTCTGTATTGCGCGCCGGCGTGGCCACCTCCTGACTTTTGCTTAGCTCGCGCCGCTCAGCCTGGTCGCTGCTGTGCTCCACAACGTGACTACCGGGCTGCTCTGCCACTGCATCCAGCGTGTGGCTAATCCGGCTAAGCTCCGGCTGGTCGGTGCGGTAAGTGACTTTCATCTCCGAGTGGCGGATACCATCGGCGGCGGTGGTACTCTGAATGTCACCGGCTTTAGCTCCGCTGTCGATGATGGCAGCCTGTACGGCCTCGGCCTGGCCCCGCTCACCTGGGGTAATGGCGGGCTCGTCCACTTTGATGACTATCTGCTTTTCGCTGCCTGGCGCACCGGCCGAAGCTTCGAGCGGCGGCTTCTCGGCCACATCCAGGCTACGGTCCCGGTTGTGGGGCTGAATGGGAGCAACTTCGGCCGCTGCCTGGCGCGCTGCCTGGTCGGCTTCGCTTTCCGCTACCCGCACACCAACATATTGCTCCCGCCCGGCCTCTGCGCGAGCGTTGGTATTGGTCACGATGGCATGAATGATGGCAATATCGGGCTGGTCGTTGCGGTAGGTCATGTCGAACTCCGCCCGCCGGATGCCCTGCGCATCCATCGTGCTGCGAATCTCACTCGTTTGCATCGAGTAGCCGGAGTTATCCAGAATTTCCTTCCAAGCCTCGGCGCGGCCGGTGGTGTTGGGCTCCAGCTCATCGATTTGCCAGGTTGCTACCTTCACCTCCGCTTGGGCTGCCGGCAGGTCGGCGGCCGCCGGGCGCGCCGCGAAGCGGGCCTGGTCGCGTAGCTCAGCCTGCTCGGCCTCATCAACTTTGCGGCCGGTGGGAGGGGGGTTATCGTTGATGTATTCCTTTAGCAGCACCAGGCCCGCGTCCCGGGCGTGCACGAACTGCGCCGTATGCGCTGCTGCTTCCTGCTCGGTTCGGTACGAGCGGAACGGCTGCTCCGCATCCTGGCGGCCGGCGTCAGCGACTGCCGCGCCCATCATTGCCTGATTGAAGCGACGGTCCTCCGCCTGGCGCTCGGCCTGGCTTTCGGGGCTGTTGTCGTCTATTCGCTGCTGCCGCTGCCGCTCATCGTACTGGCGGCGGGTTTCCTGCTCGGCACGCTCCATCGCGGCGGAGCGGGCGTATTCCGCTTGGCGCTGCTGTTCGCGCTGGTCCCGCTCGGCAGCGCGCTGCTGCTCGTCCAGCTGCGCCTGGGCGCGGATTTGCTCGGCGCTCAGGCCTTGCGCCGTTAGCTCCAACTCCCGGTTCCAGTCTTTGGCCTGCGGATAATCGACCCGGATGAAAGCCTCCTGGCTGCGCTCCTGCTCGGGCCGCAGCTGCTCCCGCTGGCGGTACAGCTCCTGGCTGATTACTTCGAGCTGGGCGGTATCGGCCTTGGCCACCGACAGGCGCAGGACGGTTTCTCGCTCGGTGCTGCGCTGCACTTCCAGCTCAATGGTAGGGCCGGCTTCCTGGGTGCCGTTCATGCGGGCTACCCGCTCGGTCAACTGCTGCACCTGAGCCGCCCCGCTCTCGGCGCTGTCGTGGCGGTAGCTCACTTTCAGGGCCGTATGGTACTTATCCGACGTGGCGTGCCACTCCACCGGGCGGCTGGCTTCCTTGTAGGCTTCCTGGTCGGCCACGGGTACCAGCGGGCGAGCCGGGTGCAACTCGTTCATATAGTTCATGTTGAACTGCCGCCCGCCGGCGTCGCGGTCATTGGCCAGCACGATTTCCTTGGGCTCCTGCTTGTCAATCACCCGCTGAATCAGGGCCACCTGCGCTTCGGTGGGCGTGCCGCTGGTAGCCACGTAAAGGGTGTTTCGGGGGTCCTGCGCGTGTTTCAGCTGGTAGTGGGAGAGGGAGTCAATGGCCGACTCGGACACGACCACCCGCTCAACCGGCGTATTCTTACCCTGGGTGGGGTGCGATACCCAGATGCCGTTTTTGGGCAGTGGCAGCAGGTTTTTGTAGTGCTCGTTCTTCTGCTCGACGCTGGCCAAGCCCTGCTCGTTGTAGAGCGGAAAAGCGGTGTTCTTGTGCTCGTTCTGCTGCGCGGTGAAGATGCGCCCCTGAAAAGCCGGGCTGTCAATCGTGCTATCGGTAATACCTCGGCCGTGCAGGTAGCTGCGGTCGGTTAGCTCCTTATTCACGCCCAGCACCTCAGCAATGAGGCGCGTTTTGCGGTCTTCCTGCTGCTGGCGTTCATGGTCTGGGTCGCCTACTGGCAGGGCATTGAGCCTGCTCACGTCCACCGGGGCAGCATAAACACGGGCTGGGGCAGGCCCGTCATGCAGATACTCGCGTAGCTGCTGGCGAACCTGCCCCAAATTCAATCCGTGGCCGTTGCCGCCCCGGGTTTTCGCAAAATCAATAACGCTGCCCTTGTCCCGGTCGTCGCCGGTGTTCAGGTACACCTGGTGGTCGGCCTTACGGGTGACGATGAGCACCTCCCCGTCTTTTTCGAGCTGGTGCCAGTCGCCGCGCTTGCCTTCCTTCCTGACTTGGTAGCCCTGCCGCTCGGCGTAGTCTACCAGGTCAATGTCACGCTTGAACCGGTCAAGCTCGGTGGGGTCGTTTTCTCGAATAGGGACATTCATCGCGGGGAGCTTACAAGTGGTCGTTGATGACCAGTAGCTCCGGGCGGGGAAGGGCAGACGGGAATGAGTCCGCCTGGCTACCCAGAAAACTATCCGGTCGAGGTTACGGGGCTGGGGCTGCCGATGCGCCGGCGGCGTGCTCAGTGCCGGGCAGGGGAGGGGTGCCGCTGTCGAAGCACTTCAGTTGCTTCTGGAAAGTGGTCAGGGCCTCCTGGCTGGGAAATAGAAAGCGCGGGCTCTCGCTGTTGGGCGGAATCCTGATTAGCTCAGTGGCCACGTCGAGGTTGCGGAGCAAGCGCTGCAACAGGCGGGGCTCTTCGCGCTTCAGGGAGTTGTTTTTTAGTCCTACAATACTGGTGTAGGGCAGCTCATGCTGCTCGCAGAACGATTTCAGCTCCCCTTTAGGAAGCATCAGCAGGCGGAATTGGGCATAGCGTAAAACGTCGGCATAAGGGACGGTGAGATTTAGGTCGGGAAAGCCCAAGGGGGCCGAAATGTGTGCAGATGGTACCATGCAAGAGGTGGCTTTGTGAGGGTGAACAGGTGTGCTAGTAGACCTAACGAGAGGCATAATCTACAAAGACACGAATTCAAGCCATTCGCTGCAAATGGCTAATACAAAACCCGCAATGGTACCCCGCGCTCCGGTAGCAGCTCAACAGCAGTTGGCTCGGCCTAAACGCGGTTGCCCATCCCTAACGAAGAAACTTATCAGAAGTTTTACAGAATATTAAAAGAATCATTTTAGAAATCTTTCAGAACTCTTTCAGAACACAAGCTGTAAGCAGGGCTCATATGAAAATGGCCTTTATCGTTGTGTTCACCTTGTTTTTACTGTTTGCCCTGTCCGGCTTGGCCTGGCGGCGCATCAAGAGTAAGAGCAAGCCGGCTGACCTCGTGGCCAAGAGCAACCACCGCTCGGTGTGGTCTTTTCATTATGGCCCCGCAACTATTCTACCGTCCCGGGAGGTAGTCGCGCCAAGTCCGCCGCCGGCTACCGGCAATGCGCTGGCCCGGCTCATGCCCGACGAGGACCAGCGGGTACGGGAAGAGCGGGCCCAAGCCGCAGCGGCAGCTGACAGCGAAGCGACCAAGAACCCCACCACTGAACAGGCGCAACAGCCAGACACGTCGGAACCGTCTGCTGGCAAAGATGCCGCAGCGGCCCTGTACGCTTCCCCGTTCGATAAGCCAGTGGTAGGCAGAGGTTAAGCGGCTTGTTTAAATTCGAGTGGGGTCATGAAATTCAAGGCCTGGTGGGGCCGTTGGGTGTTATAGTCGTGCCGCCACT
>NZ_VTHL01000029.1:0-50796 GCF_008271285.1 Hymenobacter lutimineralis
CCGGCTCAAAGAAGCGCGAGGCTTGGCCACCCGCTACGAGAAAACCGCCGCCTCTTTTTTAGCCGTCGCTCACCTGCTCGCCGCCCTGGATTGGATGCGCTGACTGTCCACACTCTCTAGCAGAACAGCAAAAAGTCGCTGATTGCCTCTCTTCTCTTGAAGACTTAATCACCGCGCAAAATGCTAAACTGGCGGCCCTTCAAGAGCACAAAAAAGGCCTAATGCAAGGGCTATTTCCCGCCGTAGGAGAAACGATGCCAAAGATGCGGTTTCCAGAGTTTCTGGATGCGGACGAATGGGATATAAAGCCATTGGGAGAAGTAGCAAAGAACTTAGATAACCGAAGAGTGCCAATTACAGGGAGCGTGAGAGTAAGAGGGAATGTCCCTTATTATGGCGCTTCGGGCATCATCGACTATGTGCAAGATTTTATTTTTGATGAAGAGCTTCTTTGCATTTCGGAGGATGGAGCCAATCTGGTTGCAAGAACTTATCCGATTGCCTTTTCAATCACAGGCAAAACATGGGTAAATAATCATGCTCACGTCATTCGATTCGAAAAACGCTTCACTCAAGTCATGGTTGAGAACTACTTGAACGCTATAAGCCTCGAGGATTTTTTGACGGGAATGGCACAGCCGAAGTTGAATAGAGCAAAACTGGATATCATACCCATTCCACTCCCGAAGCCAGATGAACAGCAAAAAATTGCAGATATCCTTTCCGCTATTGATGACCGCATAAATGCGCAAGGCCAAAAGATAGAAGCTCTCAAACTTCATAAGAAAGGGTTGATGCAGGGGCTGTTTCCCGCACTACTGGAGGCCGCCGTATGACGTTTTCCACCTTAGCCGAATTGGCCGCGCATTTCCGGACCACGCTGGCCACGAAGAAGTACATCCTGCTCTACGCCTACAACGGCACGGGCAAAACGCGCCTGTCGGTGGCTTTCAAGGACGCGGGCAAAACCGCCGACGCGGCCGATACCCTCTACTTCAATGCGTTTACGGAAGACCTGTTTTCCTGGCACAACGACCTGGAGAACAACACTGAGCGCCGCTTGCTCCTGAACACGGAGTCGCGCTTTTTCAACGGGCTGCGGGAGCTGGAGATGGACAACCGCATCCGCCCGCTCCTACAGCGCTACGCCGATTTCGATTTCACCATCGACTACGAGGCGGGCTTCGTCCAGTTTCACCGCGACATTCGGGTAGCGGACGCCACGGAGCGAGCCGACTTCATCAAAGTGAGCCGGGGCGAAGAAAACATCTTCGTCTGGTGCTTTTTCCTGGCCGTGGCCCAGCTGGCCGTCGATGCGGAAGAGGGCAGCGCCTACAGCTGGGTGAAGTACCTCTACATCGACGACCCGATTTCTTCGCTCGACGACAACAATGCCATTGCCGTGGCCAGCCACCTGGCCCAGCTGCTCAAACGGCCGGGCAACACCATCAAAACGGTTATTTCCTCGCACCACTCGCTGTTCTTCAATGTGATGCACAACGAGCTGGGCAACGCCGTGAAGTATTTCCTGAGCAAGAACACCGCCGATGGCACCTACGCGGTGCAGGACACCACCGATACGCCGTTCTTCCACCACGTCTCGCTCATCCGCGACCTGTACCAGGCAGCCACCGCGCCCGACGGCAAGCTGTACACCTACCACTTCAACATCCTGCGCGGCGTGCTGGAAAAAACGGCCAGCTTCCACGGGTTCGGCAATTTTTCGGCCTGCATCAGGCAAGCCCCCGACGACGTGGACGGCAACGTCCACGCCCGCATCATCAACATTCTCAGCCACGGCAATTATTCGCTGTTTGAGCCCCGGGAAATGCTGCCGGAGAATAAGGAATATTTCCGGCGCATCCTGACTGATTTCATGACCAATTACCGCTTCAATCCGGCCCTGTTTCCGGAAGTAAGCCCCGTTACTGCCTAACCATGAGTACCCAAAACCAACAACAACAGCTGGGCAAAACCCTCTGGAACATTGCCGACCAGCTGCGGGGCGCGATGAACGCCGACGACTTCCGCGACTACATGCTGTCCTTCCTGTTCCTGCGCTACCTCTCCGATAACTACGAAACGGCCGCGAAAAAGGAGCTGGGCACCGATTACCCGGACACCCCGGCGGATATCCTGAAAACGTTGGGCGCCTTCACCCCGCTCGAAATCTGGTACGGTGAGAACCGCGCCGACGTGCCCGCGTTTGAACAGCTCATGCGCCGCCGCGTGCACTACGTGATAGAGCCGCAACACCTGTGGAGCCACATTGCCGAGCTGGCCCGCACCCACAGCACCGACCTGCTCGACACCCTCGAAAAGGGCTTCAAGTTCATCGAAACCCAATCCTTCGACAGCACTTTCCAGGGCCTCTTTTCCGAAATCAACCTCAATTCCGAAAAGCTGGGCCGCACCTACGCCGAGCGCAACGCCAAGCTCTGCAACATCATCCAGAAAATCGCCGAGGGCATCGGCGGCTTCTCGACCGACGCCGACACGCTGGGCGACGCCTACGAGTACCTCATCGGCCAGTTTGCTTCCGGTTCGGGTAAGAAGGCCGGCGAGTTCTACACACCCCAGCCTATTTCCACCATTCTGTCCGACATCGTGGTGCTTGACGGCCAGAACCCCGCCGCCGGCAAGCGCGCTAAGCTGGAGCGGGTGCTCGATATTACCTGCGGCTCCGGCTCGCTGCTGCTCAACGTGCGCAAGCACATGGGTCCGCACGGCATCGGCAAGATTTACGGTCAGGAACTCAACATCACCACCTACAACCTGGCGCGCATGAATATGCTGCTCCACGGCGTGAAGGACACTGAGTTTGAGATTCACCACGGCGACTCCCTCAAAAACGACTGGGACGTGCTGAACGAGATGAATCCGGCCAAAAAGATGGAGTTCGACGCCATCGTGGCCAATCCACCGTTCAGCTACCGCTGGGAGCCCGCTGAGTCGCTAGGCGAGGATTTCCGCTTCAAGGGCTACGGCCTCGCGCCTAAGTCGGCCGCCGACTTTGCCTTTCTGCTGCATGGCTTCCACTTCCTGAGCCAGGAGGGTACAATGGCCATTATCCTGCCCCACGGCGTACTGTTCCGGGGCGGGGCCGAGGAGCGCATCCGCACCAAGCTGCTCAAGGACGGCCACATCGATACGGTCATCGGCCTGCCTGCTAATCTGTTCTTCTCCACCGGCATCCCGGTGTGCATCCTGGTGCTGAAAAAGTGCAAGAAGCCCAACGACGTGCTGTTCATCAACGCCAGCGAGCAGTACGAGAAAGGCAAGCGCCAGAACTTCCTGCGCCAGGGCGACATCGACAAAATCGTAGCCACCTACCGCGACCGTACCAAAGAAGACCGGTATTCCCGCCCCGTGCCCATGGCGGAGATTGAGCAAAACGGCTACAACCTGAATATCTCACGCTACGTGAGTACCGCCACCTCCGCCGAGACAATAGACCTGCAGGCCGTGCACGATACGCTAGTAGCTATTGAAGAGAAGGCAGCGGATGCCGCCAACCGGCACAATCAATTTCTGCAAGAGCTGGGGTTGCCGCTTATTTAAGAAGGCAGGAAAGAACAACGAGAAGCTTTTCGTCTCGTTGGCTTTTCGGTAACCGCTCCAAAGCATTGAACTGTATTTGATTGTACTTGCTGTGCGGGATGCGTGGGGTTAGTTCTTTCGTTTTTGTTAAACAGGTAGGACCTTGGTTAAAAGCATGGACAACGCTTTTAACCAAGGTCCTACCTGTTTATTAAGAAGCGCGACAAGTTAACCCAGCTCCCACAAAACAACTACAGATTGTTGGGTAACTCTATTCCTAGCGTTGCATAGTGCTTATGGGTTTACGCATGGTAAGAACTCGACTCACCATATAAACGGCACGAATTATTGGCCCCATAAGCAGAAAGAAGCTTAAAATAAGAGAGGCTTTACTAAGCCAATCAGGCAGCACTGACCACAAGAACTTAATAATAGCCAGCATGGAAAATGCCGTGAAAAGCTCGATGCTTGCCCACAAAAATGCACCTACAACTGTGATGTATAGGTCTGTTACAAAGAAAGCCTCGAACCCATCTGCAGGGTGGTAGTTTTTAGAGCTTTCGGCAGTTGATGCACCTTTTTGGGCAAGTGACTCCTGAAATTTAGCGCGATAGTTTTCTCCAACAGAGATGAGTAGTGCTAAAGCGGTAAAGACAAAACCGGCCATAGAAATGCTTGCTGAGCAAAGTTGGTCGGCAAACGAAGCCAGAGAATCTTTAGTCAGAACAAGCCCTGAACGCTTGCGCAAGTAGTCTTGAATGAACCAACCCCCAATGGCCACGACTAAGCCTAGCACTACGTCATGGCGCATAGGAAAGCGGAAATAGCGGTCGGCCCAAACCGTGAGGGCCTTCTTATAGCAGCGGGGGGATAAAATTACTCTAAGCCTACTGCCTGTTGAAATAGGTGTCAATCAATCTTGGTCGTCACGCTACTGAGTAACAGTCGCTAGGTTCAGAAACTGCGTTCATAGCTGAGGGCTGGCAGAATGGGAAACAAACTCAGCTGATAAAGCCGCCGCTGCCCCTTTGTGAAATAGCTGTCGTTCTCGCCTGAGCTGTAGTAAATGTAGTACGGATTGTGCCGGCTGTAGGCATTATAGGCCCCCACCCGCCAGATTCGTTCCCCGTACTTGACGGACTTGGTAAAGGTGACGCCCAGGTCCAGGCGGTGGTAGGCCCGCAGCCGGTAGCTGTTTTTGTCGCCGTACACCTCGGCCTCGGGGTAGAGGTAGCGGTCCGATGGGGCTCCGGCAATGAGGCCGTAGCTCTGGTCGATGACCTGGTAGTTGCCCTGGGCCAGCGTTAAGGCATTGCCAGTCCCATAGGTCCACGTTGCCGAGAGGGTGATATGGGGCCGCACCTGGTAGATGAGCACCACGGACGCGTCGTGGCGGCGGTCATACTTGTAAGGGTACCACCGGCCCTGGTTGAGCTGGTCGAACTGCCGCTCATTACGGGCCAGCGTGTAGCCCACCCAGCCCGTGAGGCGGCCGGTTTTGCGCTGCACCAGCACCTCCAGCCCCTGCACCCGGCCCTGGCCTCCGGTCACGACCTTGTCCTGCCAGTTCTGGGAGCTGTTGTAAAAGGTTGCGCCCTCCCGAAACTCGATCAGCTCGCGCATCGACTTCTGGAAGGCTTCCACGCTGACTTCCAGCCCCCACTCGGGGAGCGTGTGGGCCACGCCCAATGCCACCTGCTGCGCCCGCTGTGGGGCCACGCGCCGAGTAGCGGGCACCCACAAGTCCGTTGGCAGGCCGGCCCCGTTGTTGGAGAGCAGGTGCAGATACTGCTGCATGCTGGCGTAGGAGGCCTTCACGGCGGTGTGCTCGCCCACCAGATACGTGGCCAGCAATCGAGGCTGCACCCCACCGAACCCCTGCCCCTCCACCCAGTAGCGAACGACCCGCAAACCTAGGTTGGCCGACAGCCGGGCGGTCAGCCGGATTTCATCCTCGCCGTAAACGGCTACTTCCCAGGCTCCCACCCGGTGGGAACCAAACGTCGTATCGAGCGCCATCACCGGGGTGCGGCTCGTGAAGAAGTTGCTGCCGGGGGTGAAGGCGTGTTGCACGGCAGTCGCCCCGAATCGTATTTGATGGGCTGGGCTGGGATAGTACTCAAAATCCGCCTTCACCAGCACGTCCTGCACGCCGGAGGTAAAGCTGGCTTGGCTGTCCTCCCTCAGCTTACCGGTTGGCGAGCGGTCCTCCAGTTCGAAGGTCTGCTCGTTGGCGTAACGAAAACGGGTAGCGGCCAGCGTCGCGTTGCCGAACAGCTGAGGGGTCAGGGTTCGGTTCCAGCGCAGCGAGGCCAGGGCGTTGCCGTAGCGCAGGTTGCTGGCGTTCTGGTAGCGTAGCTCGCCCTGCGGGCCGGCAATGGTTTGGGGCTTCTGCGTCACAAACAGCCGGTCGCCGCCCAGGTAAACGGCGGCAAAGAGCTGGTCGCGGGGCGTGAGCTGGTGGCTGACCTTGGCGCTGGCATCGTAGAAAGAGTAGCCGACGACGCTGTTGCCGTCGGAGGAGAGCCGGCTGGCCACCCGCGAAAACAGGTCGAGGTTGCCCCGCCGGGCCGAGACGAGGAAGGTGGTTTTGCCATTCTTCAGCGGCCCTTCCAGCGAGAAATGCGTGGCCAGCACGCCCACGCCCGCGTTGCCGCTCAGCTTTTCTTTGTTGCCTTCCTTCAGGCGCACATCCAGCACCGACGAGAGCCGCCCCCCGTAGCGGGCCGGGAACCCGCCCTTGAGCAGGCGTACGTCGCTGATGGCATTGGCATCAAACACGGACAGGAAGCCACCGACGTGGCTAACGTAGTAGATGGGCACGTCGTCGAGCAGGGTCAGGTTCTGGTCCGGGGAGCCACCGCGCACGTAAAGCGCACCGCTGCCTTCGCGGCCGGCCTGCACGCCGGGCATGAGCTGGAACGCCCGCAGCACGTCGGGCTCGCCCAGCAACGCCGGCAGTTTGCGCAGCTGCGCGACCGGAATCTGGAGGGTGCTCATCTCCACGCGGCGCTCCAGCGGCACATCGGCCGCGCCGCTCACCCGCACCTCGCCCAGCTCGTTGCTGGTGACCAGGGAAAAGCCATGGGTCGTCGTCTGACGGCCGGCCAGCACCAGGGTGACGCGTCCGTAGCCCAGGTAGCCGGCCGTCAGACGCACCGAGTCCTGCGCCGGCAGCGTCAGCGAGTAAAAGCCGGCGGCATTGGTCGTCGTGCCGACCTGGCCCCCGGCCGTGTACACGGCGGCCCCCGGCAGCTTCTCGCCGGTGCGGGCGTCCCGCACAGTGCCGCTAAACGTGACGCGGCCGCTGGGGGCTTGGGCTTGAACCGTTGGCGGGCCCGCCAGCCATAGCAACACCACGGCCCCAGAGGACGCCGAGCAAATAAGCTTATTAATCATCCGTATATCTCAGTATATTAGCGAACTGGCAACATTCTCACCTCTTGCGCCCGGCCCACTACCACTCCGTACCCCATGTCCACGTTGGAATACATCCGGGTGGGGTCGCCGAGGAACAGCAGCTGGTTTAAGTCGCCGCCCGGCCCCTTAGTGCCCTGGTTATAGAAGTGCCGGGTCCAGCTCTTGCGGTACTGGTAATAGGCGCGGCTGACCGAGCGTAGCACTACGTACACGTCGCCCGATACGCGAGGGGGAATGGGCACTCCGTTTAGTATACCGCCCCCACTGCGGCTAAACGGCGCAAACGAGGCCCGCAGCTCAAACGCCTGGCCGTTGAAGAGCTTATCCGAGAAGACCAGCGACCCGGGGTTAAACTCCGCGTCGCCTTCGGCGGCCAGCGCGGCGTTCCCACGCGCATCCAGCACAAAGTCCTGACTCCGGTTATACCCCCCTTGGCCTTGCCCCCCGGCCTGCTGCTGGTACGCGGTGATTTCGTAAAAATTAGCGGTCTGCGCAGGGTCATCGAAGCGCACGACGATGGTGCCCAGCAGCTCATTGTCCCGGTTCGTACCCGTGGGGTAAGAATGCCACCCCTCACGGATATATACCGCGGCGGGCACCGTGTCCGTGGCGCTGGCGTCCGGGTAGCCGTCGGCTTCGGCCCGCAGGGTGTAGGGTACCCCACTAGCGGGTCTGTTGGGGCTGGCATACAGGCCCCGCCCCTGGTTGCGGAGCAACTCTTCTCCCCGACCGGGCGTCAGCAGGTACACCCGGGCCGAAGACAACAGGCGCGAAGATGAGTCCACCGTACTGGTGACGCGGCTGACCTGCACCCGAAACACGCTGTCGGGCGTGAGAATGGAATTCATCACCAGCACGTTGGGAGGCGCCGGCAAATCAGCACTGATTTCATCGACGCAGCCCGGCAAAACGAGGATTAAGCCGGCAATAACCGATAACCGAACGGTCGTATAGCGTACAGACATAAGACGGGATAACTACTGCAGCAGCAAACGACGGTCAAACGATAATCGTATGACGCCGCCTCGTGATAAGCTGCTTTTTACAAAGGAGGCAGTGGCAGACCACCAGTTCATCGATAGGTTAGCGCAGCGCAGCCTGCAGGTGTTTGCGGTAACGTTTGACGCTGGAAAGGCTGATGCCCGTCAACTCCACGGTTTCGGCCACGGACAGGCCTTTTTCCAACGCCTTTTTTACCTTGGCCAGATTCTCGGCGTCGAGTCCTTTGGGCCGGCCGATGTGCTTGCCCTGGGCGGCGGCCAGTTGCTGGCCCGCCTTGGTCTTTTCCAGGATGCTCTCGCGGTCGTACTCAGCCAGGGAGGCGAAGATGGAGAGCATGAACTTGCCCGCCGGCGTCGTGGTATCGATGCCTAAGTCTAAAGCCTTGAAGTGAATGCCGCGCTGGTGAAACGAGTTGACCAGGTGGATGACGTGGTCGCGGCTGCGGCCTAAGCGGAAGAAGCGGGCCACCAGTACCGTGTCGCCTTCGCGCAGCAGCCCCAGCAGTTCATCCAGCGCGGGCCGCTGCAGGCTCATGCCCGTGATTTTGTCCTGGAAGATGCGGTCGCACCCGGCCTTGGTCAGGATGTCGAGTTGCGTGTCCAGGTTCTGGTCGAGGGTGGAAACGCGGGCGTAGCCGAAGGTTTTGTTCATGCGGGTCAGAAAGTCGGGTTCACAAAGATAACCCTGTGTTTATTTTTGGCCCGACTTTCTGGCCCTGCCTTTTCGACCACTTGTCCCTGGGGCTGGACTCGGTGAAGCAGGGTTCAGGAAGCTATGGCTTTTTGAACCACGCTCCATCGCATGATTTCTCCCTTTCTCACCGCGCCCGAACGCCAGGGCTACCAGCAGGTGCCGGCCACGCTGAGCGAAACCGACCTGCGCCAGCACTTTTACCTGACAGGAGCGGACCGGGAGTTTGTCCAGCGGCAGCGCCGCGACGGCAACCGCCTGGGCTGCGCGGTGCAGCTGGGCCTGGTGCGCCTGATGGGCTACTTGCCCGAAGACTGGTTTGAGCAGGTACCGACACCGGTGGCCGCCTTTGTCGGCCAGCAGCTGGGCATCGCGCCGGATGCGCTGGCCACCTATGGGGACCGGGCCGCCACCCGCAGTGAGCACCTGCAGCTGGTGCTGCGGCACCTGGGCTACCGCAAGTGGCAGCCCCTGGACAGCCCCGGCCTGGAAGCCTGGCTCCTGGAACGGGCCCTGGAGCACGACCAGCCGCGCCTGCTCTTGCAAGCAGCCTGTCAGAAACTGCACCAGGCCCGCCTGTTGCGGCCAGCCATCTCGGTGCTGGAGTTGCTGGTGAGCCAGGCCTTGCTGCAAACCGACGTAGCCACCTACCAGCGCCTGGCCCCGCTGCTCACGCCGGCCGTGGAAGCGCAGCTCGACGCCCTGCTGGTGCCGGACTCGGTCAGGCGCGTGACGCCGCACCGCTGGCTCTGCCAGCCGGCGACCACTAATACGCCTGCGGCCATCAACCAGGCCCTGACTAAGCTCGACTTCCTGCACCAGCTGGGGCTGGCCGAGTGGGATGCCGGCAGCCTAAACGCGAACCGACGCAAGCGCCTGGCCCACCGGGCGCGCCACCGCACCAGCCAGGCCATCGGCCGCTACGCGCCGGCCAAGCGCTACCCGCTGCTGGTGGCCTTTGTGCTGGAAAGCCACCGCGACGTGCTCGACGCGGTGCTGACCATGTTCAGTGACTACTGGGCCGGAGCCCAACGCAAGGCCCAGCGCGAGCACGAGGCCCACCTGCTGGCCATCCGCCAGGCCCGCGAAACGGCCCTGCGTGTCTTTGCCCAAGTCGCGCGCACGGTGGTGGACGAGCACATCCCTGCGGGGCTGGTGCGGGAAGCCGTGTTCGAGGCCATTCCCCGGGAGCAGGTGGAGCAGGCCTTGCAGGCGTACTACGCCCTGAGCGATATCCGACTGGATTCACCCCTGGCTTTCTTACTGCGTCGCTACGCGCACCTGAAGCAGTTTTCCGCCGGTCTGTTACGACAAGTGTCGTTTGCCAGCGCCTTTGCCGGCGACCGATTCGCCGAGGCCCTGGCCCTAGTGGTGGAGCTGCAGAGTGGGGTACGGCGCAAGCTGCCAGCCGATGCGCCGACCGATTTTATTACCCCCTCCTGGCACGGCTTCGTGCACCCGCAGCAGACCCCGGAGCGGTTACCCTACGAGCTGTGCGTGCTGGCCACCTTGCGCGAGCGGCTGCGCTCAGGGGACGTGTTTGTGCCCGGCTCGCGCAAGTACGCCGACCTGGAGAGTTACCTGATTCCGGCCGCGCAGTGGCCCGGCCTGCGCGGGGAGGTGCTGCGCCAGTTGGGCCTGCCGGAGGACCCCAGCCAGCGCCTGCACGCCCGCCTGGCCGAACTTGAAGCGCTGTTGCCACAGGTCATAAATCTGTTAGCCGAAGGTGGGGAGGTGCGCCTGGAAGACGGCGAGTTGGTGCTCACGGCGCTGCAAGCCGAAGAACTACCCGCCTCTCTCCAGGCCTTGGACGAGCAGATTCGGGCGCGTATGCCCGCCGTGGAGCTAACCGACATTCTAGTGGAGGTGGACGGCTGGACCGGCTTCTCCGAACTGCTGCGCGAGGCGTCGGGCGGGGGCAGCGATGGTCCGGAGCCCGTTTATGCCGCTCTGTTGGCGGCCGCCTGTAATATCCCGTTGTCCGACATGGCCCGCAGCACCGGCCTGGAGTATCAAACGGTGTGGTGGGCCACCCACCAGTTCCTGCACGAGCAGCCGTTGCGGGCGGCCACTACCCGCGTGGTCAACCAGCAGCACCGCCAGTGGCTGGCCCAGCACTGGGGCGGTGGGGGCTTGTCCTCTTCGGATGGCCAGCGCTTCCCCGTCAGCGGGGCCGTGCGCAACGCCAAGGCGCTGCCGCGCTACTTCGGCTACGGCCGGGGCGTGACCTTCTACACCCACACAGCCGACCACTACGCCCAGTACGGCAGCAAAGTCATTCCCGCCACCGAGCGGGACGCCACGTATGTGCTGGATGAGGTGCTGGGTAACGAAACCGACGTGGTCATCGTCGAGCACGCCACCGACACGCACGGCTACACGGACCTGATTTTCGGACTTTTTGACCTGCTGGGCCTGCAGTACTCGCCGCGCCTGCGCGACATCGGCGACCAGAAGCTCTGCCGCATCCGGGGCCGCGAGCTGAGCTACCCGGGCCTTCACTTCACCGGCCACGTGCAGCCCGGCTACATCGAAGCGCGCCTGGACGACTTGCTGCGAATAGCCGGCTCCTTCAAGCTGGGCTACGTGACGGCCTCGCTCTTCATCAGCAAGCTGCAGGCCTACCCGCGCCAGCACAACCTGACCTACGTGCTGCAGCAGTACGGGCGGCTCATCAAAACCAACTTCATTTTGCGCTACCTGCTCAGCCAACCATTGCGGCGCAAGATTCATACGCAGCTCAACAAGGGCGAGCGATTACATGCGCTGCGGGTGTTTCTCTGGTTTGGCGGCGACGGGCTCATCCGTCGCAAGCAGGAAGAAGCCCAGCAGGAAGTCGTCGGCGCCCTGAACCTGGTCACCAACCTAGTGGTGCTCTGGAACACGGTCTACCTGCAACAGGTGGTGCAAACGCTGCGGGCCGAAGGCGTGGAAGTACGCGATGAAGACCTAGCCCGGCTCTCGCCCGCTCGCTACGAGCACATCAACCGGTTGGGCAAGTACACCTTCCCCAGCCAAGTGGAAGTGGAGCCTAACGGACTACGCAGCCTGCGAAAGCCATCGGAAGCAGCCCCGATGGGAGCTTAGAGTAATTTTATCCCCCCGCTGCTATAAGAAGGCCGTGAGCAACGGAGTTGGTTTGCCGTAGTTACTCATTGGTCGCATATTGAATAGCAGCGTCCACTAAGCGAGCTGTCACGTCAGTGCTATCAATGACGCGGCTATATCCAGGTACAGTGGCAGCTTGTATATCGAGCCGTAACTCAGCAGAAAGTAAATCGAAGGGCTTTATGCTTCCACCCGTGCCACTGTCTTCGGCTGTAGCTTCCAACAAATCAAAGTCTGTCATGCGCTCCGGGGCATCTTGAAAAGCATGGACTAAATCCAGAACCGCACCTCTGGCCTGCTGCAAAGTTGTTTGCTGGCTGTAATTGAATTTGTATTTGACTTCAATGTATTCCGCTTGGTCAAAACCATTGGAAGCATTCAGACCCGAAACCACACCTGTAGGAGCATACTGATTGATTCGGTTCAGATTCTCTCTATACACCCGCATTTTCAACGACGAGACTCGCCCAATTTGGTTGAGAATGGCTTCATGGTTTCCATCTCGCACTACCAAAGAGGCTTCAATCTTAGCCAAATTACCCACACCGGCATTTGGGGCATGATACCTGAGTATCTTAACCAAATCGCCTACCCGAGGACCGAAATGGTTATACTCAATTGCTAATCGGGGTGGATGGTTACCCCGGCCAAAAGCAATGGCGAAGTGGGTTGTTTCTATTAAGCCTTCATTCGCTGCCATCAGCAAATCTCTGTCTGTATCATTATCCAGGTCAGTGATTCGAGCAAGTGCATTCTCACGAATGAAAACCAAATGACCAGAAATTACATTCTGCGGATTGAATTGCAGGAAGCGAAAGCACGCTAATCGGTCAACACGCTGCTGGCAACGAGAGCGACCAACAAGACCTCGGGCATATCGAAATATTTCCCGCCAATTGCTAATAGCATCACCATTACGGTCGAAAAACTCTAAATCGTAGAAGTAAACTGTGCGTTTAATTGTGGGCATAGATTTTCATTTTAGAGACTGCTGAGTACGCTTCCGCAGAGGGATAAACGTTGATTTATGTGACTGTTAGAATGCTGTTAGGAATGCCTTACTGGGTGATTTAACTCCTCCAAAAGCCAGTTTAGCATCGTGAAGGCCGAGCTGATAACATCGTTAAATGTTAAAATTTCGACTTTTTCCCCCAGTCCATATTGAGCTGCTACGTTCGATTTACCACCAATAAGCATGATGTGCATTGCCGCTCCCGGTAGGTAAGCCGATAATGCCTGCCGATAGTCTTCAGCCTGAGCTACATCGGCGCGGGTAATGGTATGCGAAGGCCGCTTAAACTCAATGAGTAGGTACTGACGTGACCGGTCTTGGTTGAGCAGCAAATCCGGTCGGTTGCGTGCATTTTCGCCATTGTACTCACGCTTACCAGTAATCTTTTCAACGGTTGATACCAATGTCCGATTGGAGGTCATTAAGGAATACTCCGCCCCGAGCAGCCAAAGGTTTTTCTCAAACGCCAGGTGTAGGTCTTTTTCTTGGGTTTCGGGGTTGTTGACTAACTCTTGCAGTTTAGTCAGGAACTGAAGCCGGAAGGATGCTTGGCGCGAAATCATAGCTAACTCGACCAGACCAAACTCGTTCAAGGCTTCGGCAAATGTGGCTACGTCGGCGTACTGCGCCTCATCTAGGCGTTTGATGATTTCCCAGTACTCGTCTTTTTCAATGGTGTCAAGTAGCACCCGAATGAGCGTTTGCAGCTTCTGTTCGGGCAGAGCATAGAAAGTGGTTAGCACCCGGTCAAGCGCTTTGCGGGCGTAGTCACGCTTATAAGCGGGTAGCCGTCGTAACTCTTGGTCCACCTGCTTTTGCAGCCGGGCTTTTGCCAAGCTGATTTCGTTTTTAAACACCCCGCGCAGGGCCGCTTCCAGCTTGGGGCGTACGTACTCTTCCAGAATCTGCACAGGCTTGCTATTTTCAATCAGCGCACCCCAATCCGCCGTTACGTAGTCTAATAATTCATCGGCTTCTACTTCGCCATATACCCGCTTGAGTAGCTTAGCGGGTATCTCGCCACCATTGTCTTCTAGGCCGAAAAAGCTGGGTTTGCCGACCGTTTTTCCGCCTACGCGCACCGCAAGTCCTGGTTGGCGTAGCGATTGATTAGTTTCAGAAATGACAAAACGTAGTGTTACACTGCCTAAGCCCTCTAACACATCGGTGAAAGTAAAAACCTTGCCTTTCACGTCGGATACATCCAGCTTATCGCCATTCACATAAATAGTGAATTGGTCTTGCCGGCCGTATTCCATGATGAGTACCAGCCGCAAACGGTCAGGGTTGGGGAATACCAAGTTTTGGTTGATATCCCGAATGCGGATGGTAGTGCCATGCTCCTCCTGATTGCATTCCTCCTCAATAACGGGCAAGTCAACGTCCTCAATGTCATGCTTGGCGGCCGCCAGCACTTTCTTTTCAATGTGGACGGTTGTTCGTTTTCCTCGCGCCCGTGTTTCCACTAACATTAGGCTGCCAACAAATAAGCCGGCAAACTTGCCTATGCCTTTCCTGCCTTTCACCATGCGGCCGTTTTGGGTAGTATTTCCTTTGCGGTCCCGTCGGTTATTAGCAATGATGAGATACTCGTTGCGCACTTCTTCCGGGGTCATGCCTGTGCCATCGTCCCGAAACTCAATAGTGGCATCCTCAGTTAAGATGGAGGGCAATACAATCCAGACGTTTTTGGCTTCTGCATCCCAAGCGTTGTCAACTAGCTCGCGTAGCGCAAATTCGGAAGAACGATAGTTCTCGCCCAGCAGAGCCGCCAGCTTGGGATGGACTTTGAATGTCGTCTTTTTCATAAATAGCCGAGGAAATAGTCGATAGCGTCAGGTTCGAATAATAGCACAATTTCTTTTATATGTGATGATTTTTAAAGTAATAGTAAGTAGGACAGTCTGTAAAAAGTATCACTTATAAGTAATATCACTATACAATCTCGCTGCGTATAAATGATTTGCTTGCAGTAGATGGGGTCGCACTAGAGTAGGAACAGAAAGTATCGGTAGGAAAAAGCTGGGCAAGCGGGCGTCTCAGAAAACGGACGTTTTTTGGCGACGCGCCAACCGGACTCAAATGGCGGAACAAGTGGTGCTTAAATTGTCTCATTGATTGGTCTCACAAAACTACGTTCGCGTATCTTCGCACTTGTGACTTTCTGAGACAAGTTGTTTTTGGCTATGAAAATTGGTTACGCCCGCGTCAGCACCCAAGACCAGCAGCTGCATTTACAGGTCGATGCCTTACGAGCTGCCGGCTGCGACGACATCATCCAAGAAAAAGCCTCGTCTGCTAAAGACCGTCCGCAATTGCAAGGACTGCTGACCCGGCTGCGGGCCGGCGACACGCTGCTAGTCTGGAAGCTCGACCGGCTGGGCCGTTCCCTGAAGGATTTGGTCACGCTCGTGACGGGGTTCCAGGAGAAACGCATTCACTTCGTGAGCTTACACGACCACCTGGACACGACCACCGCGCAGGGTCGGTTGATGTTTAACTTGTTTGCTTCGCTAGCCGAGTTCGAGCGCGACCTCATCCGCGAGCGTACCAAGGCTGGGCTTACGGCCGCTCGCGCCCGCGGCCGGCAAGGCGGGCGGCCCAAAGGGTATTCCAAGGAGGCCTTGTCCAAAGCCCAGGCGGCCAAAACCCTGTATCTGCAACAAGACAAGACCGTGGCATAAATCGGCCAACTGCTTGGGGTCGGGCGAGCGACCATCTACCGCTACCTCGCGCATTTGGGGGTAGCTACGGGTGGCAGTCAAGCGATAACGGAATAAAGTAAGACACTGTCGTTTTCCTGGCCGCAGGAAATACACTTAAGGAAGCTACCCAAAACGCTTGCTTCTGAAAAGCCGTACCTTTGCTCCGATGCGTCTGTTTGCCCTGCTGTTCTCCTTGTACCTCGCCTGTCTCTCGTGCCTGCCCTGCGCTGACGAGGTGCAAACGTGCGTGGAGCCAACTCAAACAAGCATCAGCGCCACCTCGCATTCCGACTGTGGCCGCAATGCCTTGGGAGATTGGTGCTCGCCGCTGTGCCAGTGCCATTGCTGCGCTGGGACCGTCGTGGGCTTCGCCGGGGCCGCGCCGCTGGGCTTCTCCCGGCCCGCGCAGTGGGCCGCCGGACCCTGCCACGCCCGCCTAATCGTGGTCGCTCCGACGCGGGTAGCCGCCGCCATCTGGCAGCCGCCGCGGGCCTAATTCTTCCCCTCTTTCCTGCTGACCCCGCCGGGTAGCCGGGCGCTGCGCGCGTTCCGGCCGCCCCATTTGTGCGTTTCGCACTAGGCCGGGTCATGTCGCCGCCGCTTCCGCCCACCGGGCCGGAGCCGCCGCGCCGCAGGGTTTCACGGAAGCGTTAGACCTAATCCCCACAGCAACGGATGTTTGACCGGCTGATTCATTTTTCCATTCACAACAAGCTCATCATCGGGCTGCTCACGCTGGCCCTGGTCGCATGGGGCAGCTACTCGCTCAGCCGGCTCCCGATTGACGCCCTGCCCGACATCACCAGCAACCAGGTCGTGGTGTACACCGTGGCCCCCTCGCTGGCCGCCCAGGAGATTGAGCGCCTGGTGTCGTTTCCCGTCGAGCAGGCCATGTCCACCATCCCCGGCCGGGTCGAAGTTCGTTCGTTTTCGCGCTTCGGCCTCTCGGTCGTTACGGTCGTATTCGAGGACAAAACCGACATTTATTGGGCCCGCACCCAGGTATCGGAGCGCCTGAAAGAAGCCGAAAGCCAGATACCGGCCGGTACCGGCCGCCCGGAGCTGGCCCCGCTCAGCACCGGCTTGGGCGAGATTTACCAGTATCTGGTGCGCGCCAAACCGGGCTACGAGAAGAAGTACAACGCCACTGAGCTGCGCACCATCCAGGATTGGATAGTCCGCCGCCAGTTGCTCGGCACGCCCGGCGTGGCCGACGTGAGCAGCTTCGGCGGCCTGCTTAAACAGTACGAAGTGGCGCTTGACCCCGAGCGCCTGCGCTCCTTGGGCGTCACCGTGGCCGAGGTCTACCAGGCCGTGGCCGCCAACAACCAGAACGCCGGCGGGGCCTACCTCGACCAGAACCCCACCGCCGCCTTCATCCGCACCGAGGGCCTGGCCACGAGTCCCGCAGACATCGGCAACATCGTCGTCCGCAGCACCAGTACGGGCCTACCGGTGCTCGTGCGCGACGTGGCCGAGGTGCGCTACGGCGCGGCCGTGCGCTACGGGGCCATGACGCTCAACAACCAGGGCGAAGTCACCGGCGGACTGGTGCTCATGCTCAAAGGGGCCAACGCCGCCGAGGTCATCAAAGACGTGAAGCAGCGCATGGCCACCATCCGCAAAACCCTACCCGAAGGCGTCAGCGTCGAGCCCTTTCTCGACCGCTCCAACCTCGTAAACCGCGCCATCGGCACCGTCACCAAAAACCTGCTCGAAGGGGCCCTGATTGTGATTTTCGTGCTGGTGCTGTTTCTCGGCAACTGGCGGGCCGGCCTGGTCGTGGCCTCAGTTATTCCGCTGGCCATGCTGTTTGCGGTCAGCATGATGCGCCTGTTTGGCGTGTCGGGCAACCTGATGAGCCTCGGGGCCATCGACTTCGGGCTGATTGTCGACGGGGCCGTCATCATCGTGGAGGCCATCATCCACCGCTTGCACGGCGGCCAGCTCCGGGTGCCCGGCAACCGCCTCGACACCGCGCAGATGAACGAGGAAACCTACCACGCGGCCAGCAAAATCCGCTCCTCGGCCGCCTTCGGCGAAATCATCATCCTCATCGTGTACCTGCCCCTGCTGGCCCTGGCCGGCATCGAGGGAAAGATGTTCCGCCCAATGGCCGAAACCGTGGCCTTCGCCATTCTCGGCGCGTTCATCCTCTCGCTCACCTACGTGCCCATGATGTCGGCGCTGGCCCTGAGCCGGTCCACGGAGAACAAAAAGAACTTCTCCGACCGGATGATGGCCTTCTTTACCCACCTATACCACCCGCTGCTGAAAGGGACCTTGCGCCACCAAGCTGCGGTGCTCGTGGCCGCTACGGGCCTGCTGGTAGGCAGTTTTTTCCTGTTCCGCACGCTCGGCGGCGAGTTCATTCCCACGCTCAGCGAAGGCGACTTTGCAGTTGAAATGCGCGTGCTCACCGGCTCGTCGCTGAGCTACACCATCGAGAAAACCCAGCAGGCCGGCGGCATCCTCAAAAAGCAGTTTCCCGAGGTGAAGGAGGTAGTCGCCAAAATTGGCGCGGGCGAGATTCCCACCGACCCCATGCCCGTGGAAGCGGCCGACGTGATGATTATTCTCAAGGACCAAAAGGAGTGGACTTCGGCCACCAACCGCGAGGAGTTGGCCGACAAAATGGCCGAAGCCCTGAGCGTCATGCCCGGCGTCACGTTCGGCTTTCAGCAGCCCATTCAGATGCGCTTTAACGAGCTGATTTCGGGGGCCAAGCAGGACGTGGTGCTGAAAATCTACGGCGAAGACTTGCAGCAATTGGCCGACTACGCCCAGCAGGCCGGCCGCTTGGTACGGCAAGTAAAAGGAGCCGAAGACGTGTACATCGAGCAGGTCACGGGCCTGCCCCAAATCGTGGTGCAACTCGACCGCAACCGCCTCGCGCAGTTCGGCCTGAACGTGGCCGACGTGAACCGCACCGTGCAAACGGCGTTTGCCGGCGAAGTGGCTGGCCAGGTCTTCGAGCAGGAGCGCCGCTTTGATTTGGTCTTGCGCCTGCGCCAGGACCTGCGCAAGGACATCACCAGCGTGCGCCGCCTCTTCATCGCCGCCCCCAACGGCCGCCAGGTGCCCCTGGAGCAAGTGGCCACCATAGAGCTGCGCGAAGGCCCCAACCAGATTCAGCGCGACGACGCCAAGCGCCGCATCACCGTGGCCTTCAACGTCCGGGGCCGCGACGTGGAAACCGTCGTCAACGAGCTGCAACGCAAGATAGACCGGCAGGTGAAGTTTGCCCCCGGCTACTACACCACCTACGGCGGCCAGTTCGAGAACCTGCGCCAGGCCACCGAGCGGCTGAGCATCGCCGTGCCCGTGGCCCTGGTGCTCATCTTCGTGCTGCTGTTCTTCACCTTCCGCTCCTTCAAGCAGTCAGTGATGATTTTTACGGCCATCCCGCTTTCGGCCATCGGCGGCATCGCCGCCCTGTGGCTGCGCGGGATGCCCTTTAGCATCTCGGCCGGCGTGGGCTTCATTGCCCTCTTCGGCGTGGCCGTGCTCAACGGCATCGTGCTCATCGGCTACTTCAACCAACTCAAAGCCGAAGGGGTAGGAGACCTGATGACGCGCATCCTGCGCGGCACCGAAGTGCGGCTACGCCCCGTGCTGATGACGGCTACCGTCGCCTCGCTCGGCTTCCTGCCAATGGCGCTGGCCACCTCCGCCGGGGCCGAGGTGCAGCGCCCGTTGGCCACCGTCGTCATCGGCGGGCTGGTGTCGGCCACGCTGCTCACCCTGCTGGTGCTGCCCGTGCTCTATGCCCTGAGTGAGCGGAAGCAAACGGCCGAACCCACCCCGGAGCCGCACCCAGCCGCGGCCAAAAGTCTCCCCGTCGCTTCGCTGCTGCTCTTGCTGCTGTTGCCACTATTCACCCAGGCCCAAGCCCCTCTCACCGCGCCCCAGGCCGTCGCCCAGGCCCTGCAAACCAACGGCACCGTGCTGGCCGGCCAACGTGCCCTCGAAGCCCAGCAGGCCATTCGCGGCACGGCCTACGACTTCGGCCGCACCACCCTCACCGGCAGCTACGGCCAGTACAATTCGCAGAACAGCGACAACCAGTTCAGCATCACCCAATCCCTGGCCCTGCCCGGCGTGTACCGCAGCGCCGCCAACCTGGCCGACGCCCGCATTGCCGGCCAGCAAGCCCAGCTGGCCCAGGTGCAAGCAGAGTTGCGCCGCCAGGTGCGCCGCACCTACGAGCAGGCCGTGTACGCCCGCCACCGCCTGCGGGTGCTGCGCGGCCAGGACAGCGTGTACACCGAGTTTTTACGCTCGGCCAACCTGCGCTTCAAAACCGGCGAAACCGCCCGCCTCGAACCGGCCACGGCCCTGGTGCAGCAGGGCGAAATCCGCACCCAGCTGCTGGCTGCCCGCACCGATTTCCGGGTCGCCCAGCGCCAGCTGCAAGCCCTGCTGCAAGTGCCCGCCGCCGTGGCCGTGGCCGATAGCATCCTGCGCCCGCTGGCCCTGCTAGGCGCGGCCCAGCTTGCCGATGCCACCGCGCCCGCGCTGGCCGATACGCTGCTGAAGCTCACCAACCCCCAGGCCCGCGTACTGGCCCAGCAAGTGGCCGAGCGCCGCGCCGAAACCCGCGTGACCCAGGCCGCGGCCCTGCCGGAATTCACCGTGGGCTACTTCAACCAGAGCATCATCGGCTACCAGCGCCTCGACGCTGGCGGCACGGAACGCTACTTCGGCCCCGGCGCCCGCTTCCAGGGCGTGCAGGCCGGCGTGGCCGTGCCGCTGTGGCGGCGGCCCCAAAAGGCCCGCGTGCAGGCCGCCCGCTTGCAGGAGCAAGTGGCCCAGGCCGGCTACGACCGCTACCGCGCCGAGCTGGCCGGCCAACTCGATGAGTTGCTGGCCCGCCGCACCGAGCAGCAGCAGCGCCTGCACTACTTTGAAACCACGGCCCTACCCCAGGCCACGGTCATCACCCGCCTCTCCACCATCGCCTACAAGGCCGGCGAAACCGGCTACTCCGACTACCTGCTCAACCTCGAACGGGCCCGCCGCCTGCGCCTCGACTACCTCGATGCCCTGCTGCAACACAACCAGACCGTCATCGAGCTGGAATACCTCTTAGGCCGCCAGTAGGCCGCCCTTACTCTTTTCTAAAACAGAATGCGAAGCCTCACCACCTGTTTCTTGCTGCTGGCCCTGCTGGCCGGCTGCGGCAAGAAAGAAACCGACGAACCCGCCGCCGAAGCCCCGGCCAGCGGCTCCGCCCCAGCCACCGAAGCAGCCGAAACCGCCGCCCCCGACCGCGTGACCCTCACCGCCGCCGAACGGCAGGCCGGCGGCGTGCGCCTCGGCCCCCTCACCCAGCGCCCCATGAGCGGCGGCCTCAAAGTAAACGGTACCCTCGACGTGCCCCCCGAAAACCTCGCCTCCGTCAGCGCCCCGCTCGGCGGCTTCGTCGCCCGCACCGACCTGCTGCAAGGCTCGCGGGTGCGCCAGGGCCAGGTGCTGGCCGTCATCCGCAACCCCGATTTCGTGCAGCTCCAGCAAGACTACCTCGAAACCCGTAGCCAGCTCAAGCTGGCCCGCGCCGAGTACGAGCGCCAGGCCGAGCTGTACCGCCAGGAAGTGGCCCCCCAGAAAAACTACCAGCGCGCCCAGGCCGAGTACGAGGCCCTGCAAGTGAAAACCAGCGCCCAGGCTGCCCGCCTGCGCCTCGCGGGCCTGCCCGTGGGCGGCGCCATCGTAAGCACGGCCACGCTGCGCGCCCCCAAAAGCGGCTTCGTCAAGGCCGTCAACGTGAGCATCGGCCAGAGCGTGACGCCCACCGACGTGCTGTTTGAAATCGTGAACCCTGAACACCTGCACGTCGAGCTGACGGTGTTTGAAAAGGACATTCCCCAGGTGAAAGAAAACCAACTGGTGCGCTTCACCCTCGGCAACGACTCCGTGAGCCGGGAGCGCACGGCTCATGTGTACCTCATCAGCAAAACCATCAGCGACGAGCGCACCGTGCGCATCCACGCCCACCTCGACCGCGAAGACGAGCAGCTATTGCCCGGCACCTTCGTGCGCGCCGTCATCGAAACCAACCGCCTCACCGTGCCCACCCTGCCCGAAAAAGCCGTAGTGCAGTACGGTTCCCAGGCTTACGTTTTCGTGGCCGCCGACTCGGCCGCCTCAGCCGGCCCGGCCAGCTACCGCCTGGTGCCCGTCACGCGGGGCGTGAGCGAAGACGGCTTCACCGAAGTGCGCCTACCGGCCGCTGAGCAGGGCAAACCGCTACGCTTCGTCACTGAAGGCGCGTACTCCTTGCTCGGCAAGCTCAAAAACGCCGAAGAGGAAGAGTAGCCCGCTACTTCCTGTCTGTTCTCATCTGATTTTTCCCCAGAATTATGCCCGACCCTTCATCCGACAACCTCAACGAGCAGTTGAACACCGCCAAGCAGGTGCAGCCCGAAAACGTGGGGGCTCTTACCCGTGCCCAGCTCACGCCCGAAGCCGCCACCGCGCCCCAGGGCCACGACGTGCCCGGCCACGACCACCAAGGCCACGACCACGGCGACGAGCCCGAAGCCGACCACGCCGGCCATTCCCTCGATTCCGGCGAGTTGGACTTGGCCAGCGAAGCAGTAGCCGATGACCACGACCACGGCCCAGCCGGTGCCAACCCTTACTTGGTGCCTGCCCTTAGCTTCGCGCTGCTCGTCGCCGGCATTGCCCTGGATTACTACAAAGTGGGCTTTTTCACCGGCCCCGTGCGCTTGGCCTGGTACGGGCTGGCCTTCGTGCTCGTCGGTTGGAAGGTCATCAAGGCCGCCGTGCTCAGCATTCCCAGCGGCAACGTCTTCAACGAGTTTCTGTTGATGAGCCTAGCCACGCTTGGCGCGTTTGCCATCGGCGAGTACCCCGAGGGCGTGGCCGTGATGCTGTTCTACACCGTGGGCGAACTGTTTCAGGATGCGGCTGTGAACCGGGCCAAGCGCAGCATCCGCGCCCTGCTCGAAATCCAGGCCACCGAAGTCACTGTGCTACGCGGCGGCCGAAGCCTCGTGCTTGACCCCAAAGTAGTGCAGGTCGGCGACGTGCTCGAAATCCGCCCCGGCGAGAAAGTCGCCCTCGACGGCACCCTGAACACCGCCCCGGCCAGCTTCAACACCGCCGCCCTCACCGGCGAGTCGGCCCCCCAGACCAAGCAGCCCGGTGAGGCCGTGCTGGCCGGCATGATTAACCAGGAAAGCCTAGTGCAGGTGACGGTAACCGCCGCCTTCAAAGACACCAAGCTGAGCAAAATCCTGGCGATGGTGCAGGAC
The DNA here is from genome assembly GCF_008271285.1 of Hymenobacter lutimineralis. Lineage (NCBI taxonomy): Bacteria > Pseudomonadati > Bacteroidota > Cytophagia > Cytophagales > Hymenobacteraceae > Hymenobacter > Hymenobacter lutimineralis. The sequence continues at coordinate 22,758 of NZ_VTHL01000029.1, forward strand.
GCCGTGGGCCGCAAGGCCAAAACCCAGCAGTTCATCACCCACTTCGCCAAGGTCTACACGCCCATCGTGGTAGCCCTGGCCGTGCTGCTCATCGTGGTGCCCTACTTCGTCGTGGACGGCTACGTGTTCCGCGACTGGCTCTACCGGGCGCTGGTGTTTCTAGTCATTTCCTGCCCCTGCGCGCTGGTTATTAGCATTCCCCTCGGCTATTTCGGCGGCATCGGCGCGGCATCAAAAGCGGGCATTCTGTTCAAGGGCTCCAACTTCCTCGACGTGCTGCGCGAAATCGATACGGTGGTAATGGATAAAACCGGCACCCTCACCCAGGGCGTGTTTGCCGTACAGCAGGTGCAGCCCGTCGCCGGCACCGAGCCGGCCCAGTTGCTGCGCCTGGTCGGCGCGCTCGAAACCAAATCCACCCACCCCATTGCTAAAGCGGTCGTAACCCACGTCGGCACCGCGGCCACCGGCGTGCCAGTCGAAAACGTGGAGGAAATAGCCGGCCACGGCCTGCGCGGCAACGTAGCCGGCCGCGACGTGCTGGCTGGCAACACCAAGCTGCTCACCAAATTTAGCGTCGCCTACCCCCCGGAAGTCGACCAAGTAGCCGACAGCATCGTGGTAGCTGCTATTGATGGGAAATACGCCGGTTACCTCACCGTCGCCGACGCGCCCAAAGAAGACGCCGCCCGCGCCATTCAGGAACTGAAAGCCGACGGCATCACCAAGCTCGTTATGCTCTCCGGCGACAAGGACAGCATCACCCAGCGCGTGGCCAAAGAGCTAGGTTTGGAGGAAGCTCACGGCGGCCTGCTGCCCGAAGACAAGGCCCGCTACGTGCAGCAATACCTGAGCGAAGGCCGCAAGCTCGCCTTCGTCGGCGACGGCGTAAACGATGCCCCCGTAGTAGCCCTGGCCGACGTGGGCATTGCCATGGGCGGCCTCGGCTCCGACGCCACCATTGAAACCGCCGATGTGGTCATTCAAACCGACCATCCCAGCAAAATTGCCACCGCCCGCCGCATTGCCCGCGCCACCCACCGCGTGGTATGGCAAAATATCTGGCTGGCCTTCGGGGTAAAAGCCGTGGTGCTCATCCTGGGCGCGGGCGGCCTAGCCACCATGTGGGAAGCCGTGTTTGCCGACGTAGGGGTAGCCCTGCTGGCCATCCTGAACGCCGTGCGCATTCAGCGCATGAAGTTCTGATGCGGCGCTGCTCCTACCTCACCCGCGCCGTCTGGCTGCTCTCGCTCATCAGTCTGTTTACGGATTTGGCCAGTGAGATGCTCTACCCGGTCATGCCGCTGTACCTGCAATCCATTGGCTTTTCGGTGTTTCTCATCGGCCTGCTCGAAGGCGTGGCCGAAGCCGTGGCCGGCCTGAGCAAAGGCTACTTCGGCCAGTGGTCGGATAGATTGGGTAAAAGAGTGCCCTTCGTGCAGTGGGGCTACGGCCTGAGCGCCCTCTCCAAGCCCATGCTGGCCGTGCTGGCTACGCCCGCCTGGGTGCTGCTGGCCCGCACCGTCGATAGATTGGGCAAGGGCCTGCGCACCGGCGCACGCGACGCGCTGCTGTCCGACGAAGCCACCCCCGCCACCAAGGGCAAAGTCTTCGGCTTTCACCGCTCGATGGACACCTTGGGCGCGGTATTCGGCCCCACGGTCGCCCTGCTCTGGCTGGCGGCCCGCCCCGGCCAGTTCCGCCCGCTGTTCCTGCTGGCCTTCGTGCCGGGCGTGCTGGCCATCGGCATCACCTTTTGGCTCCGGGAGCGCCCGGCCGCGCCTTCCCCGCGCCCGGTGCTCCCGTTTTGGGCTTCGTTCGGCTACTGGCGCGTGGCCCCACCGGCCTACCGCCGGGTCGCGGGCGCGCTGCTGGTGTTTGCCCTCTTCAACAGCTCCGATGCCTTTCTGCTGCTGCTGGCCCGCCAGCGGGGCCTGTCCGACGCGGCCGTTATCGGCCTCTACATTCTCTACAACGCCGTGTACGTGCTCAGCGCCTGGCCCCTGGGCCACCTGGCCGACCGCCTCGGCCCGCGTCTGCTGCTGGTGGGCGGCCTGCTGGCCTTCGCCGCCGTGTACGGCGGCGTAGCCCTGGCCCACGGCTGGCCCGCCTTCGCGGCCCTGTTCGCCCTCTACGGCCTCTACGCGGCCAGTACTGAAGGCGTGGCCAAAGCCTGGCTCAGCAACCTCTGTGACCGGGCCGACACCGGCGCGGCCCTCGGCACCTTCGCCGGCCTGGGCAGCCTGGCCGCCCTGCTGGCCAGCCTCGGGGCCGGGGCCCTCTGGCAGGGGGCCGGTCCCGCTTGGACGTTCGGCCTGGCGGCCGTCGCCGCGCTCGGCGTGTCTGCCTACCTGGCGCGCGCCCCACTCGCTCCCCACAAGGAATCGACCATGCCCTAACCCGAATAGTTACCATGCCCGTAGAATTTCTCAGCGACGAGCAGGCCGCCCGCTACGGGCGCTACCACGCCGACCCCAGCCCGGAGCAGTTAGCGCGTTTCTTTTACCTGAGCCCCCAGGACCTCCACTTTTTGGCCGACTACCGCCGTTCCTACACCCAATTGGGGTGTGCCGTGCAGCTGTGTACGCTCCGGTTTTTAGGCACGTTTCTGCCCGCCCCCACGCAGGTGCCGGCCGTCGTGGTGCACACCCTGACGCAGCAGCTTCAGGTGAGCGCGGATGCCTGGCCCGAACGATATACCCGACCGAATACGCTCTCCGACCACCAGGCCCGCATCATGGCGTACCTGGGCTTTGCGGCCTACGAGGGCCCGCAGGCGTTCCGCCTCACGCGCTGGCTGTACGCCCAAGGGCTCACCAGCACCGTGCGCCCTAGCGTGCTCTTTGATTTGGCGACCGCGCACCTGGTGGCCCAGCGCGTCGTGCTGCCGGGCGTCACGGTGCTGGCCCGCCTGATTGCACGGGTCCGCGAGCGCACGGGCCGCCACCTGTACCGCCAACTTCGCAGCCGGTTGAATCCGGTCCAACACGCCGCGTTGGAGGCGCTGTTGGCGGTAGCGCCCGGCCAGCGGCTGACCCGGCTGGAAGCGTTGCGCACGGCACCTACCCGTGTTTCCGGTCCGGCCCTGGTGGCTGCGTTGGCACGGCTGGACCAAGTGCGTGCCCTAGGCGTCGGGGACCTTTCGCTTCACGACCTGCCCGAAGCCCGACTGGGGCGGCTGGCCCGCCACGCGCAGGTGGCCTGGGGACAAACCCTGGGCCGCATGGGGGAGGAACGCCGGCTGGCCACGTTACTGGTCTTCGCGCAGGCGCTCGAACGTACGGCCACCGATGACATTCTGGACCTCTTCGACGGGCTGATGACCTCGCTGGCCCTGCGCGGAGAAACCCGCCGCCGGCGCGAACGATTGCGCTCCCTCAAAGATTTGGATCACGCGGCACTCGTCTTGCAGCAGGCGGTGCGCATTTTGTTGGACGAAACGGTGCCGGAAGGCAACGTCCGGCAACAGGTACTCGGGCATATCGGCGAAGCCCCATTACGGGCGGCAGCCGATGCGGTGCTAGCCCTGGCCAGCAGCGAAGACGACCCGCTACTGCAAGCGCTGAGTGGCAGTTACGCCACGGTGCGCCGGTTCCTGCCGGCCTTGCTGGCGGGCATCACCTTTGAGGGTTCTCCCTCCGCCAAACCCCTGCTCGACGCTTGGGATTTTCTGCGCCAGCAGGAAGTCGGCCGACGAGGCCGCCCAAAGTGGACCGCTGCGCCCCGTTCCCTGGTGCCCAAGAGTTGGGCCCGGCAGGTGTTTCCCAGCAAAGACGATGTGAACCCCGCCGCGTACACGCTCTGCGTGCTGGACCGATTGCACCAAGCCCTGCGCCGCCGCGAAGTGTTCGTGGGGCGCAGTGAGCGTTACGGCGACCCGCAGGCCGAATTGCTGCGGGGCGAGGCTTGGGACGCGGCGCGGGAATCCGTCGCGCGGGCCCTGGACCGCTCGCTCGACCCGTCCGTGGAACTGGCGCAGCTCCAGGCGCAGTTGCGGGCCGCTTACGCAGAGGTGGTGGAGAACCTCCCCCACAACGCAGCGTTGCAGGTGCTGCACCAGGACGGCCAGCCCTACGTCGTGGTGAGCCCGCTGCCGGCGCAGGAAGAGCCCGACAGCTTACGTGCGTTGCGGACCCAACTGGCCCAGCAGTTGCCCCCGGTCGAACTAGCGGCCTTGCTGCTGGAAGTGAACACTTTCACCGGTTTTGCCGGAGTCTTCACCCATGTGGCCGACGGCCAAACCAAAGCCGCAGACCTGCCGCTGAGCATTTGCGCCGTGCTGCTGGCCCAGGCCTGCAACATCGGCCTGAAAGCGGTGGTGCGGGCCGAGGTGCTGGCCCTGACGCTGCCGCGCCTCGCGTGGGTGCAGCAAAACTACGTGCGGGTGGAAACGCTCACCGCCGCCAACGCCCGCCTGGTGGACGGACAAGCGAGGCTGCCCTTGGCCCAGGCCTGGGGCGGCGGGGAGGTCGCCTCGGCCGACGGGATGCGCTTCGTCGTGCCGGTACGCACGATTCACGCCGGCTGGAACCGCAAATACTACGGCTCCCAGCGCGGGGTCACCTACTACAACTTCACCGGCGACCAGTTCACGGGCTTCCACGGCATCGTCATCCCCGGCACCCTGCGCGACTCGCTCTTCATTCTGGCCGGGCTGTTGGAACAGCAAACCAGCCTAGACCCGCGTGAAATCATGGCCGATACGCACGGATACAGCGAGGTGGTCTTTGGCCTGTTCGCCCTGCTGGGCTACCGCTTCAGCCCCCGCCTGGCGGACCTCTCCGACCAGCGCTTCTGGCGTCTCAGCAAAGAAGACGACTACGGTCCGCTCAATGACTTGAGCCGGCACGTCGTCAACGCCCAGCTCATCCGCGACCACTGGGAGGACATGCTGCGGCTGGCCGGCTCGCTCAAATTGGGGCGGGTGAAGGCGGCCGCCGTCATGCGCACCTTGCAGCGGGCGGGCTCGCTCTCGGGCCTGGGCCGGGCGGTAGCGGAATTCGGGCGGGTGGAAAAGACGCTCTACCTGCTGGCGTACGTACAGGACGAGGCGTATCGGCGACGCATCCTGGTGCAGCTCAACCGGGGTGAAGGCCGCCACGCGCTGGCCCGCGCCGTCTTCCACGGCAAGAAAGGCGAACTGCGCCAGCGCTACCGTGAGGGCATGGAAGACCAGCTGGGCGCGCTGGGACTGGTCGTGAACGCCGTGGTGTTGTGGAACACCCGCTATTTGCAACAGGCCCTGGAACAATGGCCGGAAACGGAGGGAGCGCTGAACCCGGACGACGTAGCGCGCCTCTCTCCCTTGCTGCACGAACACGTCAATATGCTGGGCCGCTACGATTTTACCCTGCCCGAAAGTATTGCGGCGGGGCAACTCCGGCCCCTGCGCACCTTCACCCCGTGGGAGGCGTCGCTCAGCGAATGGGCCTACCGATAGTTTCTGTTCCTACTCTAGTGAGACCCCTTAGATGAGGCAACCATATCAATCCTTATTCGTCAATATCACAATCCCAAGGCATGTGCGGCATTATACGAAACTACATTGTTGAGCTGCGTATAGCGCTCAATCATGGCGTCCGTTTTCTGTTTGGTCTGGTTCTTAATGGCTTTGTGGGACTGCCCATTGAGCACGGCCACCGTCACAAAAGACACGCGCAAAGAGTGCGCTGAATAATCGGGGCCGAGGCGCTTTTGCACCAACTTGTTGATGGAAATGTCTGAAAGCCGCTTGTCCGAGGGAGCAGCCATCTGCCCCGGCCGGGCCCGGGGAATCTTTACAAACAGCGGCCCCGTGGTGCGGCCCAGTAGCTTTAGCCAAGCGCGCAGGCAGCGCACAGGGCAAAAATCCGCGTTGGGCGCATAGAAAATGGCTTTGTCCTCGACCACTCCGTACTGGTTGGTCTTGCTTTTGGCCAGGTGCACCAGCAATGCCCGCTCCGTAAATTCCAGCTGCTCGATGTTCAGGTCCACCAGCTCCGAGCGGCGGAAGGCCCCGGCGAAGCCCAGCAGCAACAGGGCCCGGTCGCGCAGGCCGGCTGACGTTTCTAAGTCGATGCGGCGGATGGCTTGCTTCAGCTCCTCGATGGTGAAGGCCTGCGCCTGCTCCTGACGCTTGCCCAGGGTGCGGGCAATACCTTCCATCACGATGTTGAGCGCATCCAAAGTGGCCGGCAGTCGATGCCCCGCGAGCTGATGAGCTTTGCGGATGGCGGCCAGGTGGCGCTTGATGGTCGCCAGCGCGTGGGGCCCGGTAAGTGGCTGCTGGCCCTTCTTTTTTCCCCGATTGCCCCCAGGCGCTGGTTCGACTTTCTCGGAGGCCAGGTAGGCAACGTACTCCGTGAGGGTCCCCACTTCGGCGGGCACGGCCACGAAGCCGTGCTGCTCGCAGAAGGTTACGTAGCTTTTCAAGTCCGAGGTATAGGCCCGCTCCGTGTTGGCCGCGCCCTGCAGGCCGGCCTCCAGAAAACCCGCGACTTTAGCGGAGGCCCGGCTCAGGTGGTGGCTGAGCGAGTGGGGAGCATCGGGTGCTGGGAAAAGGGATAGGTCTTCGCTCATGGGATGGTTCGGCGGTGCCAACGCCGGGGCTGTTGCACACCTTGTATAATAGGTATCGGAACGGGTTAAACTGCTCCGATTTTCACGGGCAAATATAAGTTATGATAAGCTTTACTTATCATAACTTATTATCAAACTTACGGGAAAGATTGATATCTCGCCTTCTTGAACATAGTTTGCACAATGTTAGGAGATGAATGGAGTGTCATGCTCAATTCCTGCAACAGAAGTTGACAGCCCTGAAAAGTATATGTCATCAGGAAATGCTCAGATTGTAATCTGAGCAAGTAGCCAGCATAAAATCGTAACTCTATTCAACAAGCACCTTGCTGAGTAGACTTTGTATATATATGGAATCACCCAATCCTTTACTTCCGCTACTTAATTCAAGCAGAAAGGGCATCATTCGCCGTGCCGAGAACATAACCAATGCTCTACAGACAATTCAGCAGGAAGCTAATGCGGACTATTGGTTTGAAAAAGGACTAAGATTTCAACAGGTACAGGCATGGGGGCAAGCTTCGCTATGCTTCGACCGAGTATTAGATATAGATAATACTCATTGGCGAGGATGGTTGCTTTCTGGACACGCCAATGGTCGTTTGTGCAGAGTCGAAAAGTGCCGAGAAGCATTTATAGGCTCCGAAAAGTATGGCAAGCCCAAAAAGGAAGCAGATTTTTTCAGTTTCTTACTTCCAGGCGATTTAGAGTATCTTCTATTGTTTCTTAATCAAAACATGAATGAGGGTGATTTGTATCAAGCGACTGTGTCTTTGGCTTTAATACATTTTCACAAGCGGGAATATGAATTTGCTCGACTTTTATTGGAGCCATTAGTTGGTGAGCGTTCAGAAAAAACAGCTTGGGTTCAATACTATTTAACTCGGATAGACTTTGAGGAAGGTAATTATAAAAGCAGTATAAACCGATTGCGCTCCCTAGCATATAATGAATTAAGAGGAAATGCTAGGGTACAATTTTGGGTGGCCCAGGCTTACATGCATGAAGGCCGTGAAAGATTAGAATCATTTAATGTGTGGAAGTCAACGCAAGTGTATAAGGGAGGGCATGACTCGTATCCTGATTTTCATTATCTTTTCGGTGACGCGGTCAGAACTATAAAACTAGCAATCGCGCTTGAGCCCCAAAACGCTGAATATCAATTTTGCCTTGGAGAGATTGAGCAGTCCTATCCTAGTAGAGGAGCCGGGTTTGATGCGTTCCATAAGGCAGTGACATTAGACCCTGGAAATGCTGAGTATATACTAGCAAGGGTTAATTCCACTTGGTCAGGTGCTTGGGAGGTCGATTCAAGTGAAGCAAGCTCTATCATTGCCTTTGCAGAAGCAGCAGATGCTTTTCCTGATAACCTAGAATTCGTTCAACAAGCAGGTGCTGCCTTTTATCAGGTTGAAAGCTATCATGCTGCCTTGGAGATGTTCGCTAAAGCTGCTTTGCTTAGCCCTCCTGCTGAGGAAGAAAAATGGCAAAGAGACTCAAGAATGTGGAGGAGCAAAGAATGTGACGAGATGCAAAATGATTGTGTCGCTAAAATCGGCGCACATTGTGTCCCTGAATCATTATCAATGCGTGCAGCCGAGGAAAGAGCACATTGGCAGAAGTTGTCGGCCAATACTTAAGTGCCAGCGTTCTGCATTCCGCCTTCTTTCTGTTAAAATCTTCGCCAATCACCTTTCTGCTTTATCGTAATGTTCATAGTTACTACAGAGGCATATTTTACTGGAATCAAAGAAAAGCTTCTGAGTGAAATAGGCTTAGCAAAGCAGTCTATCTATATCGCTGTTGCGTGGTTCACCGACCGTGACCTGTTTGCTGCGCTGTTAGCTCGTCAACAAAGCGGAGTAAAAATTGCGCTGGCTGTAACAAATGATGAAATTAATTCGAAAATCGCTTATGAGTCATTAGCAATTGCCGGAGGCGAGTTTTACCGTGTTGACGGAGCCCTTATGCATAATAAGTTCTGTGTCCTTGATGGGCGGGATGTCGTTACGGGTTCCTACAATTGGACGTATCGAGCAGCTTCCGAGAACTATGAGAACATTGTCATCACCGCTGGTGACTATGATTTAGCATACAGGTATATATCTGAATTCAAGCGCATCACTGGTAGCGTAGGTGTGGCAACGGACACCAACGTTGACTTAGGCAAAGTTGTCCGTCGGCTACAGGTGGTGCGGAGTTTGGTGCAGCTAGATGAGCGCGAAGATGCGTTACGTCAAACTCGCCGCCTATGCACGGAGTGGAACGACCCCTTGGCGGAGCAGCTCCTGACTCATCTGGAGGCTGGAAGCTATACTCTCGCAGTGGAGATGGTCGACGAGTTTGTTCAGGCGCAATCTCGGGTTCAAGTGTATGAAGACCCGATTTTAGCAGCTTTGCGGCTTGAGATTCGCGACCTGGAGTACCGAATAGTAGCAGTAGAATCGGAAACCAGCGAGGCAGAAAAATTGCTAAGTGAGTATAATCACGCTTTTACCGTGAGGTTAGGCACACTGGCTGAAGAGATTCTGCGACTTAAAAAAGAGTATGCCTATACTCACCGGCAGGAAAGCCAATATTCGCAGCAAGAATATGACGAGGCACAGCGACGGTATGAAGAGTTCAGGCAGGAACGGGAAGCCGAGGCCATGCAGCCCTTTTTTGAACTTGATGCCAGCGGCCGGGAGCAACTCAAGAAGCTACATCGGCAATGCGTGATGCTTTGCCATCCTGATAAAGTCGCTGATGAGTTAAAAGATGCCGCAACGGATATTTTCCGCCAAGTGCAGGAATGTTACGAGCGTCAAGACCTGACTCAACTAACCACCTTAGCGCAGCAACTGGCTCAAGGGCAGTTCCGTGCTGCTGCGGATACATCTCGCATTGATGTACTACAGGCCCGCCGCAATCGGCTGCAGCAGCAGCTAGCAGTTCTTGTCAAGCACTTAGCGAATCTGCGCCAGGGTGATGCATTCCAGCAGATAAGTGTTATCACCGATATGGAAGAACATTTCAAGGCTCTCCACACTCAATTATCCGAAGAACTTACCCGTTGGCAATCCTATGCAGCCCAATCCGAACCTGCCTGAGCCCCGTAGCATCGGGAATCTCACCCGTCGCGCCGAAGTTGGCCTCAATGCCGTGCACAACATTCAACTGGAGGCAAGTGCACACTATTGGTTCGAGCGGGGTAACAAGCACAAAGCGGCACTGGAATGGGACGCCGCGCGCTACTGCTTTTACAAAGCTTTAAGCATTGACAAATGGCATTACCGGGCGTGGCTGTTTAATGCTGTGGCCAATTGCATGTTGGATAATGCAGAGGAGTTTTATGCTTGTATTGTACAAGCCTATTTGAAGGGGGTATTTGAGCCGGACCGGTGGTTTGTTTCCGCCTTGGAGAAATCAGAATGGGAGCTGATTCAGAAAAAGGTAAAGCGTAGATACCTAACCTGCCAAGTGCTGGATTACAACTATGACTATGGCGAATGGCCGTTTGACTGGACAAGCTTGGACTCTTTTGAAAAGTCAACCAGCTTCTTGAATAAAATACTTGCGGCGGCCATCGTTATATATAATGTCTGGCTTGGCAAAGGGGGGTATTATAGCCAGTATGATGAGAATGATAATGATTTCTCAGGAGGGTTTTATGAAAAAGCTCAACCCATTGCATTGGGAGAGTTGATTGACCGCGTCCTCGACTGCAGCGGTATTGCTACAGAGTTCTATTCTCCTTGTCCCAAAGAAGGAAGAAGTGTCTGGAAGCAGGATGCTCAAGGCAAATATTTTGAAACCACTGAATTTGAGGATAGGTCACTAACGAAGCTGTTCCCAAGGGAGGAGTTACAAAATCTATTCGATGTTACTGCATCCTTAATCGGCGGAGCTAGAATGCGGCTATCCCTTTTCCACAAGCGCATCGAGGAAGCAGGTTACAACAGCGCTTATACCAATTTCCATTTGGGCTTGTCACTTCTGCGCCTGGAGAAGTATGCTGAAGCAGTAGAGGCATTCGAGTATGCTCGCGCCTTTGAGCCCAGATTTAACGAAAGTTCATTGTTTTGGTGTGAGGTAGCTGCTGCCAAGCTTCAGAATTACAGAGTGATATGGGACTCTGACGCAATAGAATACCACCGGGTTGAATCTAAAGACTTATTGAAGCAAAGTGATGTGCAAGAAGCTATTAAGTGCCTAGAAAAAGCGGCATCTCTGAGTAGAAACGAGCCCATTAAATGGATTGCAGCAGGTAATGCAGTGTTGTGGTATCAGAATGATTTTACTAAAGGCGTAGCATACTATCAAACAGCTATTGCTTTATGCAAAGAGGTTGTTAATGAGGAAATGATACTGCCTAAGCTGTGGGCACAGTATAACTGCTCTAGGGCGTGCTTTGCGATGGGATTTGATAGTCAAGCTTTAAATATTTATCATTCCTTGGCACTGACACTTAATGTTATCTTGGGAGAGTACTACGGAAAAGATAGCGTAGATAAATCTTCTTACGAAGACCAATTAGTTTCTTTAAATGTAACAAATATAGATGATTTAATAGAATGCCGACAAACAATCAAATTTATCTCAGAACACGGTTTTCTATTTTTATCACAGCTCAGTGAAAATATAATTGGACAGGCATTAGCTCATTAGGTAAATCCATTTTATTGGGGCGTGTTTATTGTAATATCAGTTTGCTTTAAGTATTTAGTACTGGGTACTGAGATAAAGGCTGCTTAAACGACTCATAATTATCGCCCATTCAAATAATCCTGCTAGATTTCTTCCCACTCACTGAGATGTGCTAGCGCGGATTCATAGCCTGGGAAGTCGTAAGCAATAATGTCTGCTAAGTATTCCTTCTCCCACTGCTTCGTGCCCGGGTGCAGCACATATACCGGCCGGGTTTTGTACTCCACCAGCAGTTGCCGAGTGTCGTTGCCATCTGTGAGAAACGGCGACAGTTTGAAGCACTTGATTTGGGCCAGGTCGAGCGTCAGGCCCGCGTGCGAGGTGATAGTTGATTTATTGTTCATGGGACGCTTTCTGGTTAAGGCCATGGGCGCGGGAGCCGAGCTTTTTCATAAAGAGGTATTCGCGCTTGATGACTTCGGGCCGAGTCATGGTTTTGGGCAGGGTCATCAGAATCGTGAATTGGAAATGCCGGCCGTGCTGCGCGTCGGCCGCCAAGAGTTTTACTAGTTCCGCGTTGCCCCCGTGGCCACGCGTGGCCACGTAATCCTTCCACCGGCCCCAAATGCCTTCCGTGCCGGAGGCAGAGCCAATGTATTGCTTCCCGCTGGACTGGTCCAGAATCAAATACACGCCGGCCGTGGCCGAGAGCATCCGGTACCACTCGTCGCGGGGCGACTGGCTCGTGATGAGTTGCGCCAGTTCCGCGAACGAGAGGGTGAAATCCAGATAGTCGGTGAAGGGCTGGCTGAATGGCTTGGGCTGAATTTCCAGCACCGTCTTACCCACTTCCGGCCGCAGCCATTGATGCCAGCTGAGCGCGGCGCGGCCCCAATCGAAGATGACCCGCTCTTTCAGGTCGTCAAAGCCAGGTACTTCAACCAGGTTGTAGTACAGATGCTCTTCCGTTCTCCGCTCAATACCCAGCACCTGGAAAACGCCCACGAAGCGGGAACGGCTGCCTGCCTCACCCAGGCATGCCACAATGAATTCGCATTTGTCAAAAACAGGATTCCCCTGCTGGCGCTGGTAATCAAGAAAGGCGGGGCGATGGTTGCGGTATAAGTCGTGAAGGTCCAGTTCGCCGCTGGCATCCCGGTGCCGGACGAGCTTGACCGTCTTGTCTTGGCGGGGCAGGCCGCGGGCATATAGTAATTCCTGCAGGGTGATGGGGTTGCCGGATGTACCTTCTTGCATGGTTTCCTTATACCGATAGGCGCAGCCATCCAGTACCCCTTTTTCCAGGCCAGGGTAGCTGAAGACAATCTCCCGGCCATCGGCATTCCGCAGAATGGCGCACAGCTGCTCCGGGCCAAAGCCCATCATATACGAGGCGGGACTTTCGGCTTCCGGATATCGCTGGTGGTAATCATTGAGCAATGTAGTCAGTTCGCTTTCGTGCTCTACATAGGATTGGTCGGTCATCGGAGTAGCGCCTTATAGTTAGTATTCCAACCTAATAAGGGCCAAAGAATGCGTCAATGCAAATCGAAGATATCCCGAACATTTAGCTCGTAAACGGCCTGAAATTTCGAGCTGAATGAGAACGACATGTTTTGTCGCTGTGGGCTTGCAACTTCGTGAGGAATCAGCCCGGCCCCTCATGCAAGATTATCCCATTCTGTCTCATCCTGAGCTTCCAACCCAAGCAGCGGCGCTATTGGCGCACTGGAAGCAGGAGGGAGTTGACCTGTCCGCCGTGCAGGCGCTGACGCCTGCCACAGAAAACAGGCTGCTGACGGTACTGCAGCATATTCTGACGGATACCGGCGAAATCAACGTGGACCACCAAGACGTGTGGGAAGTGTTGAGCGATGCAACTTCTCTGCAGTTTGGGATGGCAACCGGGGAAGGCCACAGCCGCGCTGAGGTGACGGGCCAACAGCTGTTGACCAGTTCCACGATGCTGGGTGATGGCTCGCTGCCTGCCCACCGGATGTTGCTGGCCATCCAAAGCGGGATGTCTGCTGAGTTGGAGATGGATGAGTTAACGCAGATTCTGGAGTATCTAATGGACCAGACCGGCCGCCAAGCTGAAGTCGTGTTTGGACATGGGCTTGAGCCTGCGCTCGGCGAAGGCATCCGGCTGCTGCTACTCGTAAGCCGGCGAATTATCCTGACTTAGCCACCGCTCCATGCTACGCGCCATTCGAGTCACAAAGTCTAATACCGAGGAGCACAAGCTACCTGCAGCCATCCCTGCCGTTCCCGCTGCGGTAGCGCTCTACGTGGCTTCCGTGGCCAGTCGATATCAAAATCAAGGGCTCAGCCTAGCTGAGTTGGTAGCGGCCGGTGAAGAAGGATGGCAGCAGGCACAGCAGCATTACGGGGCTGCCTCTGAGCAACTGGACCGGTGGGGTGCCTGGTGGGTCAAAGAAAGGATTCTACAAGTGCTGGAAACTATGCTGCCCAATGAGGAAGGCACTGCATAAATGCCTGTTTGCCCTTCATTGCCAATCCTTATCTTGCACCCTGCCTTGTGTGGATTTATGGCTTTCTGATAACGCTATGCTATTCTTTACTCTGTCAATTACGCCAAACGAATAGCCTGCTTACTTCATCTATCGCACGGTAGCTCCTATCCTTTTCGTGACCACCCACGCCCACTTTCTTCGTCAGCTACTGCTGGTACTGCGCCTGCAGAGCCTTCGCCGGGCTGTCCCTTTTGAGGAGTTGCGCGACTACCTGTTGGAGCAGACTTCGCTGCGGGACCTGGCCCCTAACTACTCGCAGCGCACCTTCCAGCGGGATTTACCCAAAATCGCGGAGCGCTTCGGCGTTACGATTGCGCATGACCGGCGAGCAGGCGGATACGTGGTTACCTCGACGGACCCGCTGCCGGAAGGCTACCAGCGGCTGCTCGATGCATTTGAGCTACAGGAATTCCTGCGGCTGCCAACGGCACTGAGCCCGTTTGTGCAGTGGGAATCCCGGCGGCCACTAGGCACGGAATGGCTGCAGCCGCTGCTGCGCGCCGTGCAGCAGCGCCGCCAAGTGGCGTTTCAGTACCACAAGTTCTGGGACGATGAGCCCTCGGCCCGCACTGTTTCCCCACTGTTGCTCAAAGAATTTAAAGGCCGCTGGTACCTACTGGCGCACGACCCGGCCCGCCAGGGGCTGCGGTGCTTTGGGCTGGACCGCATCCAGGCGCTGGAATCGACAGCGCATTCATTTGAGCCTCCTGCGGATTTTCAGCCCGAGGCGTACTACGCTCACAGCTTCGGCATTATTCGCCCGGACCATGAGCTACCGGCGGATATTGTACTGGCACTGAAACCAACGCAGGGCCAATACCTCAAGTCATTCCCACTGCACAGTTCACAGCGTGTATTGGTGGATACGGATGAGGAGCTACTGATTCAGTTGACTGTCTACAACACCCATGACCTGCTGATGGAGTTGCTGTCTCTCGGCGACCAGGTGCAAGTGCTAGCTCCTGCTTCACTCCGAGCCCAGCTAAAGCAGATTCATGCTGCTGCAGTTTCATGCTGTACTACATAGTGGTCCAAGAGAGCCTTAAGCCAACAACTTTCCAAACCCAAACACTTCCTAATCAACTTCACGCAACTGCCTTGTGCTTCATGGAAAACGCTGTACGACTCTATTCCATAGGCGAACTACTTGGGAAAGATTTCTTTATCCCGTCTTATCAACGCGGCTATCGCTGGGATAAACAACAAGTAGTTGACCTATTAAATGACATATCTGAATTTGCTAACAAAAAGAACAAGAACCCTGGGGAGTTCTATTGCTTGCAGCCTATTGTAGTTCGTCCCTGCGCTGAAGTTGCTACTGCAACTGAGCCAGGTTACCCAAAGCAAAGCTGGGAAATTGTCGATGGGCAGCAACGGCTCACAACTCTGAAAATCCTGTTTCTCTACCTGACGCGGGTGCATCTGCCGCAGGATGAGTCTTTTGCCAGTGCCTATGGCAATGATGTGTTTACGCTACGGTATGAAACGCGGAACGATACCAACCGTTTCCTAGAGCACATTAGCGAAGGCAATGAGGATAGTATTGATTCTCATTACATATCCCAGGCTTATACCTATATCCGGGAGTGGTTTGAAAGCCGAGGGCCACAGCGACCAGCCCGTGATACGATAATCGGGACGCTGGTAGGAACCCCCGAGCATCCCAATGTTCAGGGCATGGTAAAGGTCATCTGGTATGAGCTGGCCAAAGAAGAGAACCCCATTGAAAGTTTCACCCGCATCAATCTGGGTAAGATACCTTTAACGAACGCTGAGCTAATCAAAGCCTTATTTCTGCAGACCCGAAACTTTGGTCAGGATGCCAATGAGTTAGGTAAATTGCAACAACTCGAAATTGCCGGTGAATGGGACCGCATAGAAAATGCATTGCAAAACGATGACCTGTGGTGGTTCCTGAACAAAGGAGCAAACAATGCCAGCGCCCGTATTGAGTTCGTTTTTGAGGTTATTCGTCAACAGGAGCGGCAGAAGGACCCTGAACTAGATAAGAAGACGGGTACGGATGGCCACGCCACCTTCCGCTTTTACTACTTGCGAGCCAATGCTGACCCCTCGCATGAGTTTATCAAGCAGGAATGGGGAAAGGTGGTCACGCGCTTCAATCAGATGCTGGAGTGGTACCTCCATCCTGAGTGGTACCATTATGTAGGCTTTCTGATTCATTGTGGGGAGCGTGTAGAAGACTTATTAGCTCTTTACGATGCACCTACCAAGGGTGACATTACTAAGCGCTTAAAAGCTAAGATTGCGGCTAAGCTGGTCGATAAATCAGTCGGTGTAGTGGAATGGGCCCACGATGCCAAGGACGGGGAGGCGTACCTGAATGTTAGCTATGACAACCGTGAGCTAGTTCGCCGGGTGCTGCTGCTCTTCAACCTGCAGGAAGTAATCCGGCAGCGCCACTCTTCCCTAGGCTTCACACGATTCCCTTTTAAGGCCTTCAAGCTTGAAAAGTGGGACATCGAACACATTGATTCATCCTCAGAAAATCCGCTTATCGTGTTGCAAGACCAACTTAGTTGGCTGGACGCGGCATTGCACGATTTGCCCCAACTCAGTAATCATGCTGACTTGGTTCAACGCATTGAAGACTTTCGGGCAGCACAAAAGAGTGAGGACCGGGAGGAGTTCCAGGATATCCAGCAGGACATCATCAAACTGGCGGGGGAAGAAGCCAATGACGAGCTAACGAAAAACAACATTGGTAATTTGACCCTGCTGGATGCGAGTACCAACCGCTCCTATGGAAACGCCCTTTTTGTAACCAAGCGGAGAATAATCATTGAAAATGACGGGGCAGGGAATTTTATCCCGCCTGCTACTAAAAATGCCTTCCTGAAGTATCACGACAAGAAAGGTATCCACCGAACCAGTTGGGGCATTGACGACATTCGTGCTCACCGCAATCAGATAGCCACCGAATTACACGATTTTTTGCCCACTAAGCCGACCAATAAGCAAGATGAGAAAGTATAACTTGGAAGAGCTGCTGGCCGGTGAAATTGGCATGGCGGCGCAGGAGCCTATCCGCTTTGCCGGCGTGCAGGTGCCCATGATTCAGCGCGACTACGCGCAAGGGCGAAAGTCGGAGGAAGCTGTGCGAAGCCGGTTTCTGTCGGCTCTGTTCGAAGCATTGAGCGGAAACAATCAACTAACACTAGACTTTGTATATGGCTCTGTCCAACTTTTAGACAAAAAGCCATATTTCGTACCACTTGATGGGCAGCAGCGCCTGACAACGCTGTTTTTGCTCTACTGGTACATCGGAAACCGTGAGCTGACCGGCGAGGATAAGACGAAGCTTAATGCCTGGCTGGGTAAGTTTAGCTACGCAACCCGCAGCACTGCCCGTGACTTTTGCGACAAGCTCACAAGCGTTGACATAGACCCTGCTACCAAACCCAGCCAGACAATTCGCAATCTTGCCTGGTTTTACAGCAGCTACCAGCAGGACCCAACCGTCCAAGCCATGTTGGAAATGCTGGATGCCATACACAAAAAGTACACCGAGGCAGCTGCAACAGACCTGTTTCCTGCGCTAAAGCAGTTGTCGTTCTATGTACTGCCACTTGACGGTTTCGGGCTTTCGGATGAGCTATACATCAAAATGAATGCCCGAGGCAAGCAACTCAC
Source organism: Hymenobacter lutimineralis (assembly GCF_008271285.1). Classification (NCBI taxonomy): domain Bacteria; kingdom Pseudomonadati; phylum Bacteroidota; class Cytophagia; order Cytophagales; family Hymenobacteraceae; genus Hymenobacter; species Hymenobacter lutimineralis. The sequence goes on from NZ_VTHL01000029.1 coordinate 40,130, forward strand.
AGGCTTCGAGAACTTTAAAGCGGATTTTATCGACTGGTTGCGAGCCGAAACCAATCCGGAGCGCGGGGAATTTGCTGAACTTGTTGACTTAAATGGTCGCAGTATTCCTTTCGTTGAGGCCTTCACCATCAAGCTGGATACGACTTGGACCGACCTATTCTGGCGAAATGCCAGGGTCGACAACACAGTAGATGCAGCTTACATGCGTTTCTGGCAACGCTTTTTGCTGGCTATGCATTTCGTGGAACCTAATCCGGTTGCGGAAGAGACTTCGTTGCCGTCCGCATTAGATAACGGCCCGCACAATGAGGTTTACAAGGGCTTTGCACTCTACAGAGCTCTTTTTGCGAAACCTGGGCGTGTGAAAGCGGCAGCCCGGCTGTTGGATAAATTATCTGACCATTACGATGCAATTGGCATAGCCATTAAAGAGTCTTGGGGAGAACAACCCAATAACTGGCACCTACTGGCCGCTTCCATCACCCAGCAGCAACGCATCCTGTTTTACGCGGTACTGCGCTACCTGGAAACCGAATCATTTGACCAGCAAGCGCTACGCCAGTGGTTGCGGGTGATTTGGAACATCAGTGTGGACCCCGATATGCGTAGTGTTGATGCGATGGTTGCCGTCATGCGAATAGTCGGTAAGTTGGCAAAGGGCGCTGGTAACATCTATGAATTCCTGCTATCTGCTGAGTGCGATGAGATAGCCAAAGCGGAGCGTTCGTCCTTTATCAAATCTCAGCTGGGAGAGGAGCAACTCAAAGCACGGTTGATACAGGACGACGCTGATTGGGAGCCAATACTGGTAGCAAGTGAAAAGCATCCTCTTTTTCAGGGGAACATCACGTTCTTGTTGCTTGATGAACTTACCATTGAGGATTTCCAGCATAGAGCGTCCCTTGCGGCACACTTGTTTTCAATAAAGGGCACAAGCGAATCCTATAAGAAAGGTCACTTACTGATTCGTGCTGTTATCAGTCAAGCTCCTGATTGGGATTGGCTCACGGGCTTGGATATGCGGGATGATGCCAATAACTGGCGGCTGCTTTTAAGGCGTAGGCCGACAGTTATGAATTTCATGCGGCGTCTTTTGTGCATGAATGATGAGCAGGCTGTGAGTGAGGAATTAAATCGCTTAGTCACTCAGCCTTCCACTCTACAATCAGGCAGTGAGCATCAGCATGTACATGAACATCTTTATCTCGAACCCAGATTGCAAAACTGGATACAACGGCAGGACGTGGATGCCACAGACTTAAGATGGAGGTATGACCATATTTTTGCACACAAATACTATGGGCGTGATTACACGCGGGTTAGACTCGATACGTACCGTAACGAAATAGCCAACGGCTTGATTGAGCATCTGGGTTTTACCACAGAGCAGCGATGCGGTACCAGCAATTGTTTCTGGGGTGATACCGTGTCGTTGTTTCGGATTGAGGACGATTGGACGATTATGGCCTACTTCGACGAATACGAGACCTTACGTATTGGTGTCCGCCATTCAGATGGGTTGGCCCTAACAGAGAATGAACCTGTTTCTGAAGCAGAACACAACGAATACTGGTTGATACGGAAATCATACGCATATGATGATGTTACTAGTGCTAAACTGGCATCTGAACTTATCCAGCGTATCAAGGAAGAATTGTTTGATAGCGGGTTTTTTCAAACTCGCATTAGTGTCCTAGCAGTTGCGGCAACTAGCTGATGCTTTACTCTGAATAACGACAAAGCCTAACCATTCACTGGTTAGGCTTTGTCGTTATTAGGAACGAACCCAAAAATCTATTCTCCGATGACGTACACCGGTACGGCCTGCGCGTCAACGCCCCAGCCGGTTTCCTTCTTGACCTCTCTGCCATCCAGCAGGATAGCGCAGGTGATTTCCGAGGCCGCCGTACCGCCGTCGATGCTGGCCAGAATGGTCAGGTTGTCGCCTTGCTTCATGGTCCGCTTAAACTTGTAGCTCACCGGCAGCGGCGTGTTGCTGAGCGTCGTATTGCCGCCGCTTTCGTTGGTGTAGCTCAGGTAGTCCGAGGTTGGAGCATTGGAGGTAACCTTGTATTCTACCTGATACTCTTTCGGGCCGGAGGGCGTGGCATCGTTGTCTTTCGAGCAGCTCGTGACCAGAGCCGCGCAGCTCAACAGTAGATAGGCAAGTCGTTTCATAGGTCAGAAGGAGTGATTAGCGAAAGTGATACCGTAGGCCAATGCTGGCCAGGCCTGGCCATTGGTCGACCAGCGGATTATTGAACAGGTAGCCTTTGGTGCCCGTGGCCACGAGCGAAAGCCGGTTGCCGAGGAAGAAATCCGCTTCGGCTCCCACCTGGGGACCGTAGGTGAAGCGCTGTGGCTCTTTCGCACCGGTCATCATCTCCCCCGTGCCGTTCTGGTTGGTCCACTCGTAGCCCGCGCCTGCACCCACCAGCAGGTGCACGTAGGCCACCTCCCCGAGGCGGAACAGCTGGGGCGAGAGCAGAACCCGGCCCTGATACACCGAGTATTCGCCGCGAGTAGTCAGGGTGCCGTGCTCATAGCCCCCGCTCAGGCGTAGGGCCAGGTGGTTGGTGAGCATGGGCGTATAGCTCAATTCGTAGTAGTCGCCGGTTTTGGAGCGGCCGAGGTGGGCCCCCCAGGAGGCCAGGTGCTTGACGTGCCGCTGGGCGGAGGCCGGCAGAATGCCGACCCCCGCGAGCAGAAGCACCACTAACAGAAGCTTTTTCATAGGATGCTAGCGCGGTCGTGCACGGTCCATTTTAATCAGCGCGTTCCGGCTGAGGGTCGAGGCGTACACTGCTTCGGCGGCCTGGTGGGCGGGGCCGGCCTGGGAAGCTTCCATGAATAGCCGGTCGCCCTGCTCGCGCAGCTGCATAGCCTTAATCAGGTTGTCGTTCGAGGAGTTCAGGGCAGCTATCCGCTCGCCCTCGGTCATGGCGTAACGGCCCGGATTCTTCAGCGTGGCCTGCATTTCCACGCTTTGCGCGGTCATCTCGTCGGCAATCTTGTAGTAGTTCACGGCCATAGCCAGCTTGCGCTTGGCCATCATCTCTTCGGCCGCAAACAGGGAAACCGTGGATTCTTCGCGCTTGGCCTGGTACTGGTCGCTGGTCATGTTGCCGTTGGGGTCGGCCGAACTGGTGCCGAAGCGCGAGAACACGTCGTACATCGTATTTACGTCCTGCATGGGGTTGGTCAGTTGCAGGGCCTGCCGCAGGCGCTGGGCTTTGGCGTAGACGGGCATCATCTGGTTGGTCTGGCTGCGGCCATAGCAGCGGCGTTAGATGGTAGAGGCTCGATTGATGACCCGCGAAGGCACTGGCAGCACCAGAACCCGCGCCCCGTTCAACTCCCGCAGGGTCACTTCCAGGTAGCCCCGGTCAGTGGCCGCGTAGAGCGGAATAGCATAGGTCAGGTAGCCAGTGGTGCGGCCCGTAACTACTTGGTTGGCTAAGCCGCCCGAGGGAGCCAGCGGCCGGCGCGCTTCGTTCTTCTTGCGGGCCAGGAACTTCTTATGGGCGTTTTCCACCAGCTGGAAGTCGGTGAAATCGACGTTGTAGTCAATGGCCGAGTGGTTGATGACCTTGAAGCGCAGGTAAGTAAAATCCTTGTCGTTGCGCACGTTGGCCAGCGACAAGACCAGGTCGTTGTCGAAGACGGCCACGGCCTGATGCTCTTCCCGCGTTTTGCGCAGCTGGCTGAGCTTGCCCTCCACGGCCGCCTTCTTCTCCCGCTCCTTGTCCAGGGCCAGCTCATTCTCCGGGGCCGCGCCGGCCGCCGTGCCCTCGCTGGTGCTGCCGCTCACGCTTAACGCACCGTCTTTCTGAAAGTCGTAGAGCTGCAGCACCGGCCGGTTCACGTACACGAGGCGGCCCATCCAGTATTTGGAGCCGTAGCGAATGAGGATGGGCGTGGGCGGCGCGGACTTGCGGCGGGCGCGCACGAACACGGCGTTAGCTTCAATCTTCACCAGGTAGTTATTGGCCATGCCCACGTCGACCAGCGACACGGGGCCGCCGAAAACGAGGTAAGTAGTGGAGCTGTCGGACACGGCCACGTCCAGCAGCGCCGGGACCGCCGGTGGTGCCGCGGCGGGCCGCAGCACGGCCGTGGAGGATTGGGCTGACGTGGCCGACGCCAGCAGCAGGGGCAGGCTCAAGGCCAGCAAAAGTTTGGAAAACATAGTGCGATGCGCTTGGAGAAAGGATAGGATTAGTTGCCCGTTGCGGGGGCGGCGGGTGTAGCCGGAGCTGCGGCCGGGGACGGCGCGTCGCCGGCTGCGGGAGCCAGGGCCCCGGCGCTGCGCTGGGCTTCCAGCAGAGCCCGCTGCCGGTCGGCTTCCTGCTCCTTCAGGGCCTGTAGCTCCTCCCGCGACACTTGCGGGTTGTAGGGGATGTAGTCGAAGTTGGTGATGAGCATGCCGTAGGGGTTGGCATCGGAGCGGTTGGTTTCGGTCAGGTTGAACTTGGCGGCCAGCGGCAGGGGCTCTTTCTGCTCGCCCCCGATGAAGATGCGCTGCTTGATGTACACCCGACCCGACCAGGGCCGGTGGTTCATGTCGATGCTCACGCTGTCCACTGTCACCACGTTGCGGGCGGCGTACCGCTCGTAGTTCTGCAGCACCTGCCCCCGCGTGAAGCCATCGTAGATGCGCCGGCCGCCGCGTCCCTCAATCAGGGGCAGGGCCGCATCCAGGTTGGTTTTGTAGGTGTATTGGTCGTGGCCGAACATGGTCTGCATGAAGTTGCGCACCAGGTTGCGGGCCTCGTAGGGCGTGTGGGTTTCGGTGGTGGGCGCGGAGAGGGCGGCCACCGAGCCGGTCTGGCCTACCACGTACACGCGCCGGCCGCTGTTCTCGTAGGCGCGGTACACCAGAAAGCCCGCCGCCAGCGACACGAGCAGCAGGGCCAGGACGCTCCCCATCGCCAGGTTGCGCATGGTGGAGAATGAGGTACTTAGGTTTTTAGCGGAGTCCATTAAAAAGGCTGATTAAGTCAACGGGAGATGATTGGCGAGGCCGGGGCTTTCTTCCCCACTGCCCCTAGTTGGCCAGGGGCAGGTACACTTGCTTATTCTGGTAGGGGTACACCAGCAGCCGCTGCGCGTTATCCCGGTCGAGGTAGGTGTAGAGCACCCCTTGTACCGTGACGGGCTCCCCGGGCCGCACCTGCATGACCTTGCTGCCCACGCTCATCTCCGAGATGTAGAAGCGCATCAGTGAGTCTTTTGGCGTCTGCAGCACCAGCAGGGCTGATTTGGGCTTGGTCTCCACGTAGCCCGTGGGCTTCCAGCGCAGCACCGCCTCGAACGGAATCTTGTAGCCGGGGCCTACCTTGGGGTAGCCCGGCTTCACCCCGATGCGCCACATAGGCGGCAGGCTGAGCGTGATGGGCTGCAGGGCCTGCCCCTTCACCGACACCAACTCCAGGTAGCCTTCGGCCGGCAGCAGCTGCTCCACGCCGGCCCGCACGTCAACCGCCGAGGCCGGCCGGGCCGGGGGCAGCGCGTAAGCCGCTTTTTGAGCCGCCATACGGGCCTGCTCCGCAGGGCTTTCCGCTTGCGCTTCCAGCGCGTCGGCGAGGGCCGCGTTGGCTTTTTCTTCTTTGGATTGACAGGCAGTGGCCAGGCCCAGGGTCAGCAGGGCCAGGTAGCGGGTGGGATAGTTCATCGGAAAGGAGGGGATTGGTTAGGCCGTCCACAGCCCGGAGGGCCGTTGTCGGTAGGAAGGATTGAGGGCATCGGACATGGTAATGGATGGCAGGCCTGCCGAAGCCGAGCTGCCGCCGCTTGGGGCCGGGCTAGGGTCGGCTGAGCCGCCACCCCCACTATTGCCCCCGCCGGAGCCACCCCCGCCCGAGGTGCCGCCGCTGCTCATGGCCCGGCCGATGGCCCCGGACACGCCGTGGCCGCCGCCGGCCATGCCGGCTGAAACACCGGCCGCCGCCGCTGCCGCCGAAGTAGCCATGCCCACCACGGAGCCCACGAACCCTTGCGCGGCCGAGGAGCCGATAAACAGGCTCGTCAGGTAGGGCACCATGAGGTAGAGCATGATGAAAGCCACGGAGACAATCAGCTGGCGGGTATCCGACTCCGCCGCCACCGGGGCGGAGAAAACCCCGCCAAACGTGGTGTTGGAAGCCGTGTAGAAGGTGTAGAGCAAATCCAGTAGGGCGAACGAGAGCCCCCAGAACTGCACGGCCAGGAAGTTCTGCAGCCACTTGATGGCCAGCTGGCCAAAGGCCGGCACCACCGACAGGCACAGGGAAATGGGGCCGCACACGAACAGGAATCCCAGAATGAACTGCTGGATGAACTGCATGATTTGCCGAATCAGCAGCACCACTTCCCCGGTCACCAGCTGCAGCAGAATGTTGGTCAGGCTGAACGAGGTGATGGTTTTGAGCAGGTTGGCTATTTCCTGCGCCCCTTGCTCCACCACCGTTTTCTGGGAGAGCGTTTCCGAGGTGCTGATGGTCGCGCCCAGCGCCGAAGCAGCCGTGGAGCCGTCGGGGGTGGCAAACATGCGGGTGAACCCGGCAATGCCCGAGCTGAGCGTGTCAATCAGGTCCTTATAGAAGAAGAGCAGGAAGAATATCCAGACGGCCTTGATGATGGGGCCCCAGTCCATGGCCAGCCCGTTGCCCGAGATAAAGCCGCGCCCAATGGTGTAGAGCAAGGCAATGAGCATGAATGTGGGCGTGATGTAGCGGCAGGCGCGCAGCACGATTTGCAGGGTCTGGTCGCAGGCGCTCAGAAAGCCCGGGTCAGCCCCGTAGGCGACCATTAGGTACAGGCTGCTCATTGGGCCAGGACGCCCTTGCGGGCCTGTTTATCCTCCACAAACTGGTCAACGGCGTAGTCCAGCCGCTGCACCTTCACGGGCTCGTATTGCGTGTTGCCCTCGGCGTCCAGCTTCGGCCGGCCGTTTCGGTCGAGCACCGGCTTCAGGTTGGTCTGCTGATAGAACTTGACCAGCTTGTTGAGGTAGTTGCGCTCCACGGGCTTGGAGGTCAGGATGGCGTCGAGCTGCGGCGAGGCCTCCACCCCGAATATCTTGCCCTTCGCGCCCTGCTTGATGAATATCTCGCGCAGCGCCTCGGTGGAGCGCACCGACTTAATCAAATCCATCTCGTGGCCGGTCAGGCCCAGCGGGGCCTGCAGCTGGGCCAGCGAGTCGGGGTTGACGTGGCGCAGGATAATCTTGGTGGCCGAGTTGTTGATGATGGCCGGCCCGATTTTGCTGCTGGTAATCTCGGTGATGCCCTGGGTGATGATGGTGACCGAGCCGTTGGTTTTGCGGATGGTGCGGTACATCGACTCGATGAACTCCGAGAGCACGCCCGAGAGCATGGTCCAGGCCTCGTCCAGGGCGATGTACTTGATGTCGTCGGGAAACTTGCGGAACAGGTCCAGGCTCAGCTCGGTGATGAGCATGGCCACCACGGGGTAGAGGTCCGGGTCGGCCTGCACCTTAGCCAGGTCGAAGCAGATGAGCCGGTGCTCCGACAAGTCCACGTCGCGCTTGGCGTTGAGCACCCGCTCGTAGCGCCCGCCGCTGATGTACTGGCCCAGCACCAGGAAGAACTGGTGCATGTCGATGTACTTCAGATTCTTCTGGTACTGCCGGCGGGCCCCGTCCAGCGGGTCGGGCTCCAACCCGTCGCCGGGTTGCGCAACGGGCTTCTGCATCTCGTGGTCGAACTGCTCCACGAAGCGGTAGAAGCTTTCCATGCCAGGAAACTCCTCGTCCTTCTGGTTCAGACGGTCACTTTCGTTCAGGCAGGCGTAGTACTCAATCAGAAAGCGCGAGAGAATAGTGCGCTCCGACTTGTCCAGCCCGGTATCCTTGCCGCCCTTCCACAGGGCGGCGAGCAGGGCCAGGTGGAAGTTGGTTTTCTCGTCGTTGTAGAGCCACTTGCCCGCCGCGTCGCGGGGCACGACGAAGGGGTTGAACTCGATGGGCCGCTGCGGGTCGTACTCGAAGTAGGTGTTGTCGAAGTCCTCGCCGTTGAGCGACTGCAGCACGTTGCGGTAGGTACCGCCCACGTCCATGATGATTTGCCGCGCCCCTTTCTCGAAGCGCTGCACAATCAGGTTGCCGAAGGTGTAGCTCTTGCCTGAACCCGAGGGCCCGATGACAATGGCGTTCTGGTTGTCCAGGGCCGTGTTGAACAGGTTTACCTGCACCAGGTTGCGGAACCGGTCGGTGAGGTACTCCCCCACCGGGTCCGTCTTGTAGGTAGCCGTCCAGTGGGTGTAGCAGGCGCCCCGGTCCGACGAGCAGGTCAGCCAGCGGTCCGGCACCTGGTAGGCGTTGCCGGGCAGCAGGCCGAAGAACACGGGCAAAGCCAGGTAGCTTTCCACCACGCTTTCCGTGCCGAACATGTAGCGGAACGCCGCCGTGGCCCGCTCCACGTTTTCGCGGCGGCTGTTGTCGTTGGTATCCCACAGCAGCAGGGACAGATGCAGGCCCACAATCTGCTTGTTCTCGGCCCGCACCTCAGCGGTAAACTCCTCAACCTCCGCTGCCCGCAGCGCATTATCCTGCGTGGAGAGAAACGAGAGCGAGGCGTTGAGCTTACGGTCGGTATCCAGCGAGCTAAGCTCGGCGCGGGTATCCTGAACCAGCAGGGCCTGCGTCAGGATGTGCGGGCACTGCAGGACGTGGGTGAGTGGGTAGAGCATCGGCGCGGTGACGCCGTAGCTGTTCTTCACCGCCGGGTGGGCCTCGCTGCCCTGGCCTACCATGGAGAGAATATTTACCCGGTGCTCGCCCACGCTGAGCGCGCCCATGTCGTTGCCAATCTCGCGCTCCTGCCGGGTGGGCTGGCTATCGAAGCTGAGGTTGAAATACTGCAGGTAAAGCTGGTGCATCTCCCGGCCGCCCAGGCGCTCAAACGCAACGCCGCCCAGGTTCTTGATGCCCTGCACGAATTCTACGGCGCTGGTCTCGGCCAATTCCAGGGTCTGGACGAGCTGCGCGAAGGGATTTTTCATCAGCGCTTCGCCGGCGCGGGCCACCAGCGCATTCACGGCGTTAGTGCGGGGCGCTTTTACCGCCACCGGTGCGAAGGAGAGAAACAGGTAGGACTTCTGAAACAGCACCAGCCGCTCGAAGAAGTGCTTGTTCATCTTGCCCTCGAAGTAGGTCTGCTGCGTCTTGTCCTCGCGGTAGGGCCGGTCGTAGTAGATGTCGGTTTTCTGCACGATGGTGCCCACCGGCAGAGGGCGCAGCACGCCCACCAGCGCCGTCTGGAAAGCCTCGTAGTCGTCCACCGTCCAGCTTTCCATCTCGGCTGGCTCAATGACGAAACCCACCGCGACGCGACCATCCTTGAAGACCACCTTGTCGCCCTCGAAGCTGTGCACGGGCATCACGGCGTCAAACGCGGCCGTTTTTGGTTTTTTTGCCATGAAGAGTGGGAATGGGAAGGGAGCCCACCGCCAGGCGGCGAGGCTGGATGAACGTGTAGGAGAGCCAGCCCATCAGGAAGCCGGGAGCTTGCGTGCGGGTGAGGTAGCGCAGGCTCAGAATCAGGCCCACTTCCGTGAGGATGACCACCAGATAGACCATGCGCGGAATCTTGACGGCCATGCCCAGGAAGCCCAGTAGCAGCACGGAGCCGATGAACAGGCCCACCAGCAGCCCCAGGTCCTGCAGGTTCATGCCCAGCACCTGCGCGGGGCGCTCAATGGATTTGTAGGAACGCATAGCAGCGGCCTAGTCGGTGATACCACCCCCGTCGCTGCCACCCACGGCGCTGACCAAATCGTCCTTGAAGAGCTGGAAGCCGAACCAAAGCAGCACCCCGCCCACCAGCCAGCCTAAGGAACCCAGCGCGTCGGGTGAGCCCTGGATAAACTTCATTACCACCCGAATCAGGCCGATAATCAGGATGATTGCGAAGATGACCTGCACGATGCCAATCACCTTTTCCTTGACCTGGGTGAGGGCCGCTTCGGCGCTTTGCGCCCGCGCCGCGCCGGTGGAGAGGGCCAGCACCGTCAGTAGCGCGTAGCCGCGCTGCTCCAGCTTGGAAGGTTGGTAGGCTTTGCCGGCTACCACCAGGTTTGCCGCCAGATTGAGGGGTTTGTTGAGCATAGGAGTAAGAAAAAAAGGGGAAGGAAGTAGGGCGCTTATCGCCCGAAAAGCAGGGCAGACAGAGCGCGGAAATAAGGTGTAGCGCCGGAGGGAGGTATGGCTAGGCGGAGCCTTCCTTGATGAGGGCAGTCAGGGCGGCTTTCTGGCTATCCGTGCCGATGCGGAGGGCCGCCCGGTTGCTTTTTCTCAGCTCTGCGGCGGCTTTGCGGTTGGCCTCATCATTCCTGGTGCGCGTGGCTTCCGTGAGCGGGTTGCTGTAGATGGCCTGGGGCACGGTGGCTTCCCCGGCCGCTTCTGGTTCGGCCGGCTCGCTGTCGGCAGCTGTAGCCGCTTCGGCCGTGGCCGGTGCTACCGCGGGGTCTGTCCTATCAGTGCTGAGCATATCCAGCACATTCACCTTTGCGCCGGGTGCGTGGCGCGAGGACTGCAGCGGGGCTGTACGCTTCCCTAGAAAGTGAGCCAGTAGTGAGTAGAGAAAGCCGTAACTTTCACTACCTGACGACTGATAAATGAAAAAGGGACGATTCAGCGAGGCCCAGATTGTGGCCATTCTGCAACA